>RGDT01000100.1 GCA_009918525.1 Planctomycetia bacterium | reverse complement strand
GACATGGTAACGGCTCCTTCCAAATGATGCGGCGACCTCTGTATGTGATTCTAGTTCATTTCATGGGCGAGCGGGGCGTGTCAACGCCCCGGTTGTCGCTTAGAAACAACTACCGGGGCGTTGACACACCCCGCTCGCCCGCAACCGGTGCATTTACACGCCCCGCTCGCCCATGAAATGAACTAGAATCACATACAGAGGTCGCCGCATCATTTGGAAGGAGCCGTTACCATGTCCGTCGCCATCACTGACCGGCATCGCACCGGGAAGGGTTGCCCGCCGCTGTTTATCTTGGGGCCTTGCGTGATTGAGTCGCGCGAACTGGTACGCCGTGTGGCCGATACGTTGGCCACACTGGCGCAGCGGTTGAAACTGCAAATCGTCTTCAAGGCATCGTTCGACAAAGCCAATCGCACATCGGGAAAGTCGTTTCGAGGCCCGGGCCTGGAGAACGGACTGCGGATTCTGGAAGAAGTTCGCCGCGAGACGGGCATGCCCATCCTCACCGACGTTCACGAAACCGCGCAGTGTGGACCGGTAGGTGAAATCTGCGATATTCTCCAGATTCCCGCGTTTCTGGCTCGCCAGACTGACCTGATCTTCGCCGCCGCACGAACCGGCAAAACAATCAACGTCAAAAAAGGTCAGTTCATGGCCCCTTGGGACATGAAAAATGTCGTTGCTAAGATGCGCGAGAGTGGCAACGAACGCCTGCTACTCACCGAACGCGGCTCGACGTTCGGCTACAATACGCTGGTGACGGACATGCGCAGCATCCCCTGGATGCAGGAATTTGGTTTCCCGGTGATCTTTGATGCCACCCACAGCGTACAGATGCCAGGAGGGGCAGGGGACAAGAGTGGCGGCGATCGCCGCATGGTTCCCTACCTGGCGAGAGCGGCAGTCGCGGCTGGTTGCGATGGGGTGTTCATGGAGACACATCCTGAACCCGATCAGGCATTGAGTGACGGCCCCAACATGGTTGCGTTGAGCGATCTACCGGCGTTGCTGGAAATGCTGTTACGAATCCGCGAGGCGATCGGACTGCCGAACGATTGAGGGTGCGGGCGAGCGGGGACTGTCAACGCCCCGATTTGGTGTTTTTAGGGGGGCATCAATGAGTCAAGAGCCAAGTCAGTCGAGCGGGGCCGGGTGGGTGCTGTTCGCTTGGGTGGTGGTGCCGGTGGTGCTGCTCGGCGCGGTGGTCGTCGCCACCTTATGGCAGACACCGCGCAGCACGCCGAAAACCAACCCGTTCGCCAAGTCGGGCGAGACGAACGACCTGTCGTTGGTCCGTACCATGCTGGCCAAGCCAAACGATTTGCCCGGTTGCAAGACGGTCGTCGCTCGCCTGAACGCTCACTTGCGCGCCAGCCCGCAACATCAACCGCCGGAAATGCCGACCGCTGAGCGTGATCGGATCAAAAGCGATCTGGGATTGACCGATGACGAGGTGGCCGAAGTAGCGTCGCCGACGTTCACGCCTCTGGATGCCAATCATCTGGAAACCTGTTTCCTCCTGCGCGATGCGGCTCTCTCGCTGGAGACAACGGTCGCACAGGACCGGAATACGACCATTCGGTTGTCGCCGTTGGAGCGTGCCGAGGCCGGGTTCGCCTGGGTCTGTCGCCAGATACGATTGCAAAAACTAGACTTGGAACCACCCCCGGTAGCGTTTGGTCTACGGCGCGGTTGGGGTACGCCTACGGATCGTGCCATTACCTATTTGGCTCTGATCGAACAATTCGGACTCGATGAGGAGGATACAGCCGGATTGCAAGGTTGCTTGCTATATGTCCCCGGCAAAAACGGCCCGCGTCTTTGGGCCTGCGGCGTGGCTGTGGGCGCGAAGCCGGACTCCTTGTATCTGTTTGACCCGCGCATGGGGCTACCGATCCCCGGCCCGGACGGAAAAGGGATCGCCACCCTGGCCCAGACGCAAGCCGACGCCAAAATCCTGCGGCAACTCGACGCTGGTATGGCAAAGTACGACGTGACCACGGACGATGCCAAAGCGGCTCAAGTACGATTGGTGTGTCCGTTGTCCAGTGCCGCGCCGCGGATGTTGTTGATGCAAAATGTTTTGCTACGCGAGCGGTCATGGCAGGATAAACCGCTGCCGGCTGCGGTTCGTGTACGGTTGGCTGAGACACCCCGTGTTGCCCGTGCCACGATTCAGGCCGCCGCCAAGGGGCAACCGGTGACGTTTGCACCGGGATTGTCCAGCTTGCTGAGACGGTCACTACCCAAGGAAGAGGGCGGAACGGACAACGGCGTGCGCGTTGATCTGGCCGGACTGCCTGGCTTCACCGTGCCCCGAGGCGGACTGGTGGCGACGATGCCACGTCAACAACTGCTGCAACTCAGCGCTGTACCTTGGACTTATTTCCCCGAGCGGTTTCGTAATGTTGACGAGTTTGGTCTCAATGCGGGTATCGGTCGTGATCTCAGGCAGATGTTTCAGGCACCATTTCTAAAAGCGATCAATGATTCCTCTTCGCCGCGCGAGGCGATCCTACGCGGGCGCATTGCCCAATCAACCACCGAAGACCTAGTCCGCGAGCGAGAGATGTGGCAGCAAGCCCGACAGCGAAGCATAGCCGATCAGCAACTCCGTGAAGGTGTGGAAAAATGGATTAGCGAAGTCAATCGCGTCTATGCCGCAGCCTTGCGCGGTGGACCGAGCCAGGCCGAAGCAAAGGAAGCGCTATCCCGTTTGTTTCGCTGGAAGCCCGGCGAGCCGATGGACATTCTTATGACTTCAGCAATCGGGACGCCGCGTGCGATGGAACTGACGTATCAACTGGGGCTGGTGATGCAGGAACGCGGAGAGCGAGCGTCGGCACGGCTGGCCCTGGCGGCGCGGGCTGGGCAGTCGCTACCCGATGAAAAACAACGGGCCGACGCGGCCTATCAAGCTGCCGAGGGGTGGTGGCGCGAGTTGATCGAGCAGTTTCCCTCGGGAACCACTCTCCCTGCCGCCCTGCGCTTACGCGGTGAAGCCTTATGGGCCTTGGGACGCAAGGACGAAGCACGCTTGATGTGGAAGGATATTCCACCTGTGCTGGACGACGTGGAAAAGGTCGCCGGCCCGTGGCTGGGGCGATAAGCTGAGAACGCCAACGCTCCCTGGGGCGACGACTGCGTATAATAAATTACGCCCCAGGAGCCGAAACATGAGCCCAACCGAAAGCCGAAAACTGCTCGAGGATGTGGAGGCGTTTTGCCAAGAAATCCGTCCACACGAGGAATTATGCTACGTTGATCATCGCTTTAACGATCAGGTGTTGCCACTAGCTCTTAAGTACAACATCCTGGCGATGCCTGTCCCGGCCGAGTACGGCGGACGAGGAGCCGACACCGTCACTTATGCTCGTGCGCTGGCCCGCATCGGCCGTGAAGGGACCGGCGTAAGGACGTTTTTCTCGGGTCAGACGTCTATCGGTGAATACCCCATTTTGACCTATGGCAACGAGGATCAGAAGCGTCGCTATCTACCCGCTGCCGCACGGGGTGAAAAGATTCTCGCCTTTGGGTTGACGGAGCCAGACGCGGGCAGCAATCCGTTGGAGATGACGACAACCTACGAGCGACGTGGCGACTCGTTTATCCTCGATGGCGTTAAATATCTAATCAGTAACGGCGGCATCGCGGATGCTGTTGTCACGTTTGCCTACCCGCGCGGAGCCGACGGAGCCAAGCTACCCGGCAGTCGCATCAGCGCGTTTATCGTTGACCGTGGGCCGGGTTTCGCCAGCGAAGACTTGACGGCCAAGATGGGGATGCCCACCTCAAACACGGCCATGTTCGAGCTGGCCGAGTGCAAAGTTCCGCTAGTCAATCTGTTGGGAGAAGAGGGCAACGGTTTTCGGATCGCGATGGGAACGCTGGTTTCGGGGCGCATCTCGGTCGCGGCCGGTTGTTTAGGTGTTATTGAGGACTGTCTGGCCGAGTGCCTGCATTACGTCAAAGAACGGCACCAGCACGGCAAACCCATCGGCAAGCATCAACTCGTACAGGAACATATCGCGGCCATTGAACAGGCACGTTTTGCCTCCGATGCGGTACTGATGGTTGCCGCACAGGCCAAGGACGCTAGCAACGCCGCCCCAACGGACGCCTCGTTACGGACAAAGGCCGAAATGGCTGCTGCTCAGGCGAAACTGTTCATCACGAACGCAGCCTGGCAGGCGGCCGATCACGCCGTGCAGATATACGGCGGCCGCGGTTGGTCTACGTTATACCGCGTGGGGCGACATCTGATGGACGTTCGCGTATGCCGAATTTATGAGGGTACGGACGAGGTGCTGAAACTGAAGGTGGCATCAAGTCTACTTGGTAAGGAATATGAAGCGTATCGATGAAGCAAATGATAAACCGTCCAGACGAAGCGGGGCGTTGACACACACCCCGCTCGTCCGATTGGTCTCAGAAATTTAATTCAACACCGAGCGTAAGACCTTGAGCCCAGTAGTCCGTTGTCTTGAATGGTACGGTCGGTCGATTTTCGCCGCTGTTTACCAGGGTGCCCGTGTCGAAGTTCGGAATGTTGAACACATTCAGGTTACGATCCACCTGACCGCCCGGACGCACGACGCTGCTCCAGTAGAGCAAGTTATAGCCGAACGAGATCCGCATCCAGTCCGTTGCATAGTAGCCCACGCTCATTCCCACTTCTGGCAAGAACGAGAAACTGGCTCTGCGGTGGGTGCCGATGTTAGAGGACAAAGCCAACAATCCGCCGGTGAAGGTTGTGGTGGATCCGTCACGGGTACGAATTTGCGAGCCGTTGATGGTCACTTCTTGTTCGGTTAGCCCCAAGCCGAGCTTCGCCCTCCCGTCAACCGTCCAGCGCCCTTGCAGCCATCGACCTTCGGCACCGACCTGACCACCCCAAAACCGATTGCGAGTGGAGAAGGAGTCATTAACAGTAAAGCGGTCGCGCGGTTGAAACGGAGCGATATCGACCGGATTAGCCGTTGAAAGGAAGTTAACTTCCTCCGTAATTTTCAGATTCTCACTCAGACTAACGAAACGCGGACCCGCCAACCAATTCGCCCTCCAATCACAACCGCAGCAAGCCCCACACACCCAGTTTGCTTCTACTCCCCACAATGCGCTGGAGCCGTTTATGTGAATACGGCCTGTGGCGCGGCCGGGGAAGCTGACCAATTCCGACGACTCGGTGGGGAAAGTCACCGTACCAAGAGTACCGGTCGCCAGAGCAAAGAACGGTCGTGCTATGACAGGGTATTGGGCCGAGTTCGCGTCGAACTTGGTTGACCGTGTCCCCAGGAAGAAACCGCTGATCTCGATGGCCTTTTCGCCGCACGGGTCGAGGAACCAACCGGCAGTGAAACGAGCACCGGATCGCATTTCGCCGAAGAGTTCGCCATCCCTGAGGAGTAGGGTGCCGGGATCACCTAGTGCACCAGGCGATACGACATTGGGATCGTTAGGGCCTGCCGTGGCCAGGGGGGGAGCCTTGTCGCCTTTGGTCCACCAGAGCAAGTATTCGGCTCCAAAGTAGAAACGCGGACCCGAGGCACCCAGCTCTTCGTAGAAGGGTTCGGGCAAAGGAGGCGGCGGTCCATCCACCGGATAGGTACTCTTCCAATTGCCCAGGGGCATCGGCCGATCCGGTAAATTGGGAAGGAAGGGAGGAGCTTCGATAACAGCGACCGATTTTAAGGTACCGCCGCGTTTGAGGCCGTTGCGGTCGGTTGCGAAGCCACCCACTTCGGGTTCAACTTCGGGTTCGCCTTCTGCGGCAGCCGCGTTCCGCGTGCTGGTAGCGATAACCGCGCCGGGCTGCGGCACGGTCGGAATCGGCTGAACTCCGTAGCTGGGTTGTTCGTCTCGCAAAGGACTGGCCTTGCGATAGGCTGTGGGGAACGTTCCGGGGGTATCAAGTTGCCTGGTGGGAACGGGGCGACCCAGGGCCACGCCCGCAACGGAACGAGATACCCCTCGGATCACGGGAGGGCGATCCGCCGGTCGCCACCCGTCCTGAGCGGCGACTTCCGCCGTCAACACGCCGACGAGGGCCAATGCCGCTCTCATCCAGGGTTCCCTTAACATGGCGTCTCTCTCCGGGGCGAGGTCCGCCCAATTCCGACGGCAAAACCGCTACAGCCGTCACTTTAATCCTTTCGGTTATTGGAGTCCTGAACCTCAATAAAATGCCCTGAAATTCAGATTAATCATATGAACCGGCAGAGTTGGCCTATTTTTACACCGGGGCAATTGCTAGATACGGGACACCGGGTGGGGAACGCCAGCCCCAAGACGGATGGATGATAAGCAGAATAAACAAAATAGGAGATCGGGGAGATGTGGATACCCCGCAAAATATATTGGATGCTAGGCTTGATGGTGGCGGTGGTTTTGGTCGCCGCCTCAGTAGAAGCGGCTGCTCCGCCCGTCGCTGAAGAGGATGAGCCGTTGCCTTCGTTGCTTCAAACGACGTTGACTCAAACTATAGCTGTGTTCGCTCAAACAGGCGTACTAAGCCCCTACGCTCGCTTCAAGCGAATCCCTCCGCCGGATCAGCCCATACCATTGGTCGTGCGTCCGCCGAGTTCGCCGCCGCCCGATGAACGCTTCCCGACGGATCCTCCGCCACAGCTTCAGGAAACTCCTGAACCGGGGACCGTGGTGACAGCGCTGATAGGGGGTGGGTTGACGCTGATCGCTGCATGGAGGAAACGAAGAAAATCCCGACAAGGCTCGATAACGTCAAGCACTGATACGGAATCGCCAACAGAGGAGAGAGAGAGGATTTAGCTCCCCTGGTAAATGAAATACGCTGGAGTGCGAAAGACTCTTGTCTTCCGCACTCCAGCTTAAGACTAATCTAGATGTGTGAGTTAATCAGCGCCGCGGAGTCTGTATTGGCGGGAAGTAGCCGCCTGTGTTATTGAAGTAACGACGCAAGGTGTTAGGCAACGGAGTTGTTCCCGTAGTGATGGGCGCATCGACTTTGCTGCGATCTTCCAGGTCTACAATACGTTGGCTGAAATCGGCAGCATTGCTCCGTCGTTGTGTCTCGGGTACCACACCCAAGAAGTAGTTGGCTGCAGCCGTACCGTTACTAAACTGATTGCCTCCACCATTGCGTAACATGTTCAGATAAGGACTAAGTCCAGGTCTCTGGAACGGTCCATAGGTGGGAACCATCGGTGGCCCCAGATGCTGAGCGTGACACGGGGACGATATGCAGATTGAGACGATTATCGCGATGAACATCAGCAAGCGCATATTAAGTCCCCTTTTTTTAATGAACAAGTTGTCGCTAACCATCAGAGCCATAAGCGATGGCGAGCCGGGTTAGTTTAGCCTCCAGGAAAAATCGGGGCGTTGACACGCCCCGCTCGACCGCATCCGGGCAACCCCGGTGGTTATCGGAGGTTGTTCCCGCCGCCGTTGCCACCATTTTTGATCGAGTTCACCACGCTCGAACCAAGTAACGTCACACCTAGAACACGTTCGACTGGTGCCAACACTTTACCCAGAGCACTGTTAAAGTTTAGCAGTCGGTCGGACTGTATGTATAGTCGGTCTCCGGGGAATATCTGATAATTGGTAGCCGCTGAGCCACGCATCGCGACTCCACGCCAGTCGATCGGCAGAATTTGCGGCGCACCATAGCCGTCCGGTGTGGCCCTCGCCAGCCAGATACGCTTCTTCGAGGCTACCGCCGGCAGACCTTGGATTGCCGCGACTGCATCCAGCACCGTCTCGTTGCCGTAGATCGGCACTTTCGTGACCTGCTCACCATAACCAGCACCATCGCTAATTACATAGAAGAACTTGCTGTTAAAGGCGGCCACGTCGAGTTTGAACTTGCGGAGTATCGTGTCTAGATCTTCCTTGGGCTGAAGGGTTTGGATCACTCGGGCTATCTGGTATTTGGCTTGATCCAACGTCAAACCAGCCACAAACACGCTACCCAAGGTTCCTAAGCCGATCGTGCCATCGGGACGCACGAGAGCGGGGCCACTCAACACGACGGACTTATCGGGCGATAGCAGATCGGCGGGAGCATCTATCGACAGCACGTCAGGCGGTTCGATGATGTAGGCCGATAGTGAACGCTTTTGGAATTCCCGTGGGGCATCAATAGGGTGTGTGACACCCACCGGGGGTAATGCCGGATACCCCGTAGATTTTCGTGGGTTGGGTAAGACATCCTTATCTTTTTTCGGGTCCGTCTTACTATCGTTTTTGGGCAGACCATCATCAGGCTTCCCCATCGGACGCGGTAATTCGTCTGACAAGGTGAAAGACGGGGCAGGCACGGGCCGGTAGTCTGGTGGACCCAGGGAGGGTAGGGTGGCCATGGGCATAGGCCGATCAATTACCACGGGGCGTCCGGTGGACGAGTCGATCGGTATCGTTGGTCCTTCTGCGCTGACTCGCTGGACCGGCGACCAAGTACTATTATCGGTCCGATACATGGGGTGCGAAGCCACGGGACGCATGGCCGTTGCCACGGGGGTGGAGGTTGGATAAGCCGCGACAACTTGGGTTTCAGAGTATCCTCCGAAAATCGGACGACGCACCGGTCGTTGCAGCGATGCCACTGCTGGACCACCGTGATGAACCACTTGACCGGCTGCGCATCCCCCCGATGAGCAGGAGCTGCGTAGGCCGATTGATTGACAACCGACGCCGCCAAAACTCAAGCCCACCAGGGCTGCGGCCCCGGCCAGCAGCGTCTTGCTTCTGACGGGCATTGTTCCCTTCCTTTCCCGACAGGCCCACGGTGTCGGCAATCCTAGCCTCGCGGGCATTTCCTTAATCCGGGCACACGATCACACGAGCAATGTCAAGCAGAATCGGCCGTGTGCAAAATACCCGGGTTGGTCCTACTCCTCCGTTACATCGGAACGGTTAGCGGGATCGTTTGACTTGTCTCTTGCCGAATTTCCCGTACTTCTTCATTTGCTTCACGCATAACCCGATTACCTTACCCCCCTTGACGCCGACACCCTTTTTCTCTGTCCTAACAGTATCGAGGCGTTATCACACCGCTCGTCCGCATCGCCTCGACGAACAACAACGGTGTGAAGCACCAACCGGGGCGTTAACAAGCTTCGCTCGCCCGTCGCTCGCCCCTTTTAGGAGATTTTTCCCATGCGTCCGCGTATCGTGGCTGGCAACTGGAAGATGAATACGACTCGGGAAACGGCCCGGCAACTGGCCCAGGAAGTCGCCCAGGGTGCAACAGCCGGTGTTACCGTCGTGGTTTGTCCGCCCTACCCCTATCTAGAAGCTGTCGGCACGGTACTCAAAGGCTCAAGTGTCGCCCTTGGTGCGCAAGACTGTCACTATCAGGAAAAGGGCGCGTACACTGGCTCCGTCAGCCCCGCTATGCTGGCCGATATGTGCTGTGCTTATGTCCTCGTCGGTCACAGTGAACGCCGCCACGGTTTGCAAGAAGGTGAAGGACTGCTACAGTTTAAGGTTGCGGCCGCTATCAAGGCTGGTTTGACCGCAGTGTTGTGCGTCGGTGAGACTTTGGAAGAACGTGAAGCCAAGCGTATCGAGCAGGTGCTTGCTCGCCACGTTTCCTCTGGTCTGGCTGCACTCAGTGCCGATAAGATGGGGAGATTGGTTATCGCCTACGAGCCGGTTTGGGCCATCGGCACCGGCAAAGTAGCAACCCCTGAGCAAGCCCAAGAGGCACACGCCTTCATCCGCGGTCACCTTCGGACGATTGTTGGGCATGCCGTCGCGGATGCCACGCCTATCCTATACGGTGGCAGCGTAACGGGTGACAACGCGGCCAACCTATTCGCACAACCGGACATCGACGGTGGCTTGATCGGCGGTGCCAGTCTCAAGCCGACCGATTTTCTCAAGATTGTCGCCGCTGCAAAGCGTTGAGCTGATTATGAACCGAATGATTGCTGGATGCCTCGCGTTTGGGATCGCCTGCGGTTTCGCGTGGTTTCTGCTTGCCCCGGCAGCCGCACCCGAAGGGATGGTCTGGGTGCCGGGCGGTTGGTTTGTTATGGGCAGTGACGACTTTCCCGACACGCAACCCAAACACCGTTGCTACGTCGATGGCTTTTGGATGGACGCCACCGAAGTGACCAACGCGCAGTTTGCTCGCTTTGTCGAGGCGACCGGCTATCGCACCATTGCCGAACAAACGCCCACTCCCGAACAGTTCCCCAGCGTTGAGAAGGATAATCTCAAACCTTTTTCGCTCGTTTTTGTTCCTCCCGCTAATTGTCCACCCGAGGGGTGTGGTAATTGCGATCAATGGTGGAAGATCGTGCACGGCGCGGATTGGCGTCATCCGGGCGGGCCTGATACCAGCATCGACGGCAAGGGCGATTATCCCGTCGTTCACATCGCCTATGACGATGCTATCGCTTATTGCCGTTGGGCGGGAAAGCGACTGCCAACCGAGGCCGAGTGGGAGCGAGCCGCTCGAGGAGGTCTGGATGGCACCCGCTACTACTGGGGCAACGAACAACTACCCGGTGGCAAATGGTTTGCCAACACCTACCAGGGTGAATTTCCCTCTCGTGACAGTGCCGAAGACGGCTTCGCGGGAGCTGCTCCGGTCAAAAGCTATCCGCCGAACCCCTTCGGGTTGTATGATATGTCCGGTAATGTCTGGGAATGGTGCAGTGACTGGTATCGTGTTGGTTTCAGTGATTTCGAGGCCAATCGTACACGCTCCAACCCTTCCGGGCCACGTTCCAGCGAGGACACCCATGGCCGTAACGAACCCAAGCGGGTGTTGCGTGGCGGTTCGTTTTTGTGTGCCGACGTGTATTGCCGCCGTTATATGGCTGGCGGACGACAACAAGGCGAGCCGACGACAGGCCAATCTCATACGGGTTTTCGTTGTGTCCGGTCGCAATGAGGACGTTCCCCGAGGTGGTTGATGTTCGTTGTACTTCTCTGCCTGTTGGCTCAGGGGCTACGCGTCCCTGCTGGCTTCGATGTTACTCTGCACGCCGAACACACGGTCGCCAACGACATTCATTGTCTTGCAATCGCTCCTGACGGCCGGATTGTCGTTTCGGGACGCGGTTACGTCCGCTTGCTGTCGGCAGACGGTAAGTCGGCCGTGGATTTTGTCGGTGCCCCTAAAGATGGTGCGATGGGGCTGCACTTTGACGCGAACGATCTGTATGTCGTCGGTGACGGTGGGTTGAAAGTCTACCGTGGTGCGGACCCTCGCCAACCGCCGGAAATGGTCTTCCGCTGCAAAACGGGTGGCGAACACACTGCCCACGCTGTGCAGCGCGGACCCGACGGATGGTTGTACCTCATGGTCGGCGACGGCACGGGCATCACCTCCGCTGATATTTCTAGCGACACTTCACCCGTCAAAGAGCCTATCGGCGGCTGTGTCCTGCGTTTCTCGCCCGATGGTAAACGGCGTGAAGTGTTTGCCCACGGTTTTCGCAACGCCTATGGCATCGACTTCGGCCCCGACGGCGAGTTATACACTTTCGATAGCGATAACGAACGCTGTGTTGGTTTGCCGTGGTACGAGCCGACGCGTTTTTATCGCATCGAAGCGGGCGGTCATCACGGTTGGATGGGGCCGAAATGGGCCGCGACCTGGCGACGACCGCCGTATTATTTTGATGTGGTAGCACCAAGGGCGACGCTGGGTCGGGGATCGCCGACGGGCGTGGCGGTGTACAAACACGCGAGTTTTCCGCCGCGTTACCGTGGTGGGGCTTTTGCGTGCGACTGGACGTTCGGCATCATTCATTTTGTACCGCTGCCAAACGGCGAACCGGAAATCTTTCTTAAAGCAACGGGTGGCGACGGTTTTGCGCCGACGGCGATCGCGGTACATCCGCGGACGGGGGATTTATACGTAAGCATCGGCGGACGAGGTACTCGGGGCGGGGTCTATCGCATTCGCCACACCGAAGGGGTCAAGAACATCGACCTTGCCGAAGTCGCCCGCCTTCGCCCGCTACCGCGTGCCGAGCGACCTCTCGACCCGCGCCGCACGCTACGGGCATCGGTCGAAGCCATTGACCAGGCGATCGACGCCAAGCTATCGCCTGCGGTTCGATTGGATGCCGTTCGTCGTGTGCAACTTTGGCTCGGTGGTCCTCCAGCCCCCTGGGCACGCGGTAGTGTCTGGGAAGGGTATTCGCGATCGGGCAGCGGCCTGATTCCTAGGGCAATAAGCGAAGGACTGCGAAAAGCGTTTCCCTCCGGCGATGAGACGCTCGATGTCGAACTATCGCGAACGCTGGCAATGATTGAAGACGATTCTCCTACGGTTAGTCGTGCGGTCCTGGCCAAACTCGGGGCGAAGACTTCAACTCCCGATGTCCACTATCTCGCGGTCTTGGGGCGACTACGCGGCCCGTTGGAGGTTGGGCCAGTGGTGTCGTCGCTTCTGACGCTGCAGGCGCGGCTGGCGGTTCGTCCCGATTCCAATTTTGCCTCACGAATCTGCGAGATACACGCCGCTCTCGCCAAACGTGCCCCGACGCTCAATGACGCTCTGATTGCCGACGCCCGTTTTGGTGGACCTGAACACGTTATTTTCACCCGGTTGAAAGGTTTCGATCGGGTCAAAGCCGCCGAACGCTTCCTTGCTCGGGCGCGGGAAGCCGGCTTCGTGTGGGATGCTGAACTCGTTCGCCTCGTCGCCGAACTTCCGGCAGAGCACGACGGGCGACCTGGTCGACATGGACATGCAGATGGTCGTCGGGTGGGCGCC
>RGDT01000099.1 GCA_009918525.1 Planctomycetia bacterium | reverse complement strand
TGGCTCGACGTCCAAAACCGACTAGGGCGGACGTTGCATCCACTCGATAATCGACATTAGCCGATGAGAATGTCATCGGTGGGGAGCAGAGTATACCTGCTCCCCAGGCGATCAGTTATCGTTGTGGAACTTGGCTGCCTGTTTGACCGGGAGGTAACGCTACGGCCCGACGACGGATATCCAACTCGATAGCGCCGAACGTGCTTTCGTGCCGTTGAAGCGTCATGCCCAGAGCGCTGAAGAGACGCTTGGCGGTGTAAAAATTCATGATCAACCGTTGGGCCACCGGGATTTCCTGACGGCCAGTATGGAACGGGTTGGGATTGAGGCAGAAGTCGATGATCACTTCTTCGGCCGTGCTGGTCACACGTGCAAAGTTGGAATAGGCGATATTCGCTCCCTCTTCCTTAAGAAAAATTTCCGCTTGCTGACCTGACTCTTGGGTCTTGTTCGCTTCAGACATCTTCACAAATCTCCAAGGAGATCGACGGAACTGCGGGCGGAGTGCCCGGATCGGGTCGATCCTACCTATTCTATTATGCGGAACTTCTACGCAGAAAGCCAACGACGGATCGTTTGAATCGGCAAAATCTGTTCTACCAAATGAATGAAATTGGCTGAATGTCATTGACGCAATATCGCTACACCCTTAACATTTATCCCAGTCTTCCTGTTTTTCCTGCCCTACGCGGATGCAGAAGACCTGTCCCACTCATTGGCCCCTGGGAGGTATCGCGAACGATGTTTAGTGTGGTTCTTTTCGCTGCCTTGATGGCCGGTGAAAACACCGCCGATTTCCACTACCACCATGGCTGCTACAGTGCCATCCATAGCTGCTACGGTGGGTGCTACGGTTCGTGTTATGGCTGGAGCCACCATTTCTTCCACAGCCACAGCCACCATTGCTATGGTTGCTGGGGTTGCTACGGATGCAGCGGCTGCTACGGCTGCTATGGTTGTGGCGGTTGCTATGGTTGCAGCGGCTGCTACGGCGGTTGCTGGGGTGCGCCTTATGCCGGTTATGGTCCGTTGGTCGGCCATGTCGGTTACTATGGTCCGGTAATCTACACGCCGGTGTACACCGCTCCTGTGATTACAGTTCCCGCAGTCGGAGGCGAAGCATCGAAGTCCAAAAGCTCCACCGACAAGAGCAGCAGCGATCGCGCTTTGGTTATCTTCAAATTGCCTGAAGGCGCGAAACTCTTCGTCGAAAACCAACTGATTGCCAATGCCGCTGAGCAGAAGACGTTCCGCACCCCGGTTCTCGAATCCGGTAAGAACTACGTCTACAGCCTGCGGATCGAGTCCGAGAAGGACGGCGAAAAACTGGTCGGAGAATCAACGCTTCAAGTCCGTGCCGGTCGCACCGAAGAGGTAGACCTGACTACGGTTGAACTGAAAAAAGAAACCAAGGTTGCCGCTCGCTAAAACGTCCGGCCACACCGAACGAGCCGTCGGTCGAGGCCGACGGCTCGCGTCATTTTTATCCTTGCACCGGCATACAAACCTGTTCAAGCAACTTTTCACAACGCTCTTGTACCAGATCCGCCAAACTCGGTAGCGGTTGACCCTCAGCCAGCGATTCGGTCAGGCTGCTGACAATTCGCGGGAAAGCATACAAGATGCTAAACGCCTCTAGACTGACTGGCTCCAGCCGTGCTTGGCGTCCGCGTTTTTCTGCTTCCTGCCAAAGAGTTTTGCTTTTGCCCGTTATCGCGAGATCATCTTCAGGCCGCAATAGAATAAGGTGATCGACAACGACTGGTTCGACCTCAAACACACCTAGCTTGGTCTGTAGGTCGCGTGGCTTTGCAGCTGCTTTGGCCAAGAACAGCCCGATGCCCACTTTCCACGGCTGACCACCACGACACACCCAATGGGCGAGGCTCAAGACGCCATAGGTAGGATGATCGCCGAATACCCATTCGGGCACGACGTGACTCATTCGCCAGGGGCCTACCTTAAACCCCTGCTCGAAGCCGACGCGGAGAAAGGTACCTAGCCCCGCTTGTAGTTCGCGCGTTGCTCCGGTCAGAGCGCCATCCGGTTCCAATTGGCGACGCGCGGCTCGGACCTCTTGTTCCCACAGTTCCACTAACGCCAGGGGAGCTGGGTTTGTCAACGCTCGGCGAGCGGGGGGTGTCAACGCCCCGCTTCCCATTGGCACAGGGGGCTGTGTCTCACGAGCCGGCGGTTGATCGTACCCTCGATCAGTGACTATTACCACAGACTTCACCGCGACGAGCGTCGGCTCCGCTGGTAGACGATTCACCGGAGTTTCCTGCGGTACTTCGCCCATCCGGAAAACAATCGCATCGAACAACTGGCGGTACTGCTGCAACATATCCCGAAGTGTCGGCTCGGTCTTCGCGATCCGCTCTACCTGCTCGAACGTGAAGGGGAATAGTGTCGGTAACGAGGCTGTATCCGCCAGGCCCAATGACTGTAACGCCGGACGCAGCCGCGCCTCGACCACTCGGCAAACCAACTCGGCGGGAGGAGCTTCCAGCTTTAACGACGACAATGTACCGTGTTCGGCAAGATGGATCGGATTATTGAGCCGATCCTGAATGTAGCCGTCCAGCGATGGGACGAAGCGGTTCCACAATCCACGTTCGGCGAAGACCAAAAACGCAATACCGTTAAGCTGGTGCATTGCCTGGACGAGTCCGGCGAAAAAAGCCTCGGCGACGCGATGCGAATCGTCGCTCCGCCGGGCCAAGAGTAAATCTTCGAGCTGATCGAAGGCGAAGACGACCGGCACACGTAACGCCTGCAACACGCCCATGAGCGCCTTGAACAAGGCCACGACGAGATCGAGCCGACTGGGCCGAACCTGAAAATCCAGTTCCGCGAAACCGTAGGTCAAGAATGTCGCCAGTTCGGCTTCATCGCCCAAGAGCATAGCACGGGCAAAACCAGTGAAGATGTTGCGTCGCATCAGCCCTGTCGTGTTGCGTGGCTCGCTGCGGTCGATGAACTCCAACAGTAGAGTAAGTGCCGAATCCACCGGCAGCCCGCTTTCATCGCACGACCGGCGGATGGCTCCTGGCTGGAATGGTAAGGATAGTGGTCTGCTCAGATTGTCGATAAGATGCTGTGCTCGTTCCTGAGCCTGATTCACTCCAAGGCCAAAATGTCGTACCCAACCCATGCCCGGCGGCGGGAACAATTCCAGACGCTGAGTTACTGTTAGCTGCGTCAGTGCCTGCGCCAGCAAACCGCGTACAACCTGCTCGCCGACGTATTCCAACGGTCTGGTATCACGTTGTTTACCTCCGCCGAGCAAGGTGTCTATGAGCTGAAACAACAGATATTCAAGAAATTCGGCGTCTTTTTGATAAGTACCCGGCGTGATAAGTAGTTGCCATGCTCCCTCAGAGCCATGCTTGATCGAGTGTAACAGATGGGTCTTACCCGCTCCTTTGTTTCCCAGGATCGGGATAACTTCAGAATGGGTGGCCGGTGAGTAACGATAAAGATCGACGACGGCTAATAGTTGCTCGCGCTGCAACGAATAGAGTTCGTGGACGTGATATTGGGCGCAAACTTCGTCGTCAGCATTGCGAGCGAAATAGTTTCGGAACGGATTCCCGGCCCGACGCAACAATTCCATGGCTCGTTCCGTGACCGGGCGTGCCTGCATGATCGTCGTCATTCGTCGCTCCTTGACGGTGCGGCCGGGGGAGAGAAACTTGTGGTTCAGGCGACGTCACTTGCTGGCGGTTTCGGAAACAATCAAACTTGCTGACTTGCGTCGCTGTCGGGTCCACTCCCACAACCACTAACATAATAACTAATTTGATGGCCGATAAGCAAACCGAAACGCGGCTGCGGCACTTCATACAAAGGGCCGGTCCAGGGGTGAAGACGAATTTGGCCCCGCGCATCGAGATAGCGCAGAGCATCATGAAACGTGCCGATCGTCAGACCAGGCTTGAATTTACACGCCTGAGCGTACAATTCGGGCAGCGACATATCATCAGGAGCTTTGCGGGCCGCGATACAACAAAGCAGCGTGGGAGCTATCTCCTCGTCGGAGCGTTGGTAGAAATCGCGGCATAGCGCCTTGAGATCGGCCTGTTTTTCGAGGTGAGCCAGGGTATGGCACAGATGCCCACGCATCGCTTCTACTCCGGCGAGTAGAGTACAGACTTTCGCTCCTAGTTCGTGAATTTGCTTCTCGCGGGATTCGATGACGCGAACGAAGTCTTTGAGAATCTCCCGCGGATTGACCTCATTAAACAGGTAGTACATCCCACGATCGGTAATTCGGCCATCCTCGGTCAGGTAGCCCTCATCACGGCACCTTTGGGCGGCCTGCTTACCAGCGGTTGTGCAGGGGAACAGCCCCGGAGCAGCACGGCCAGCGATGAGTGCAGTGCCGGACGGATCAGCGAGCGCCCGCGTGAGGCCGACCAATAGAAGTTGACTCGATTTGTCGGTCATGGAGTTTCCGTAAGGGTTTACACAAAGCGGTTGGAGTGAGACGATAACGCTGATAAGGGATTAGAAACAAGGGGGATTTTTCGAGAGTCGGCACCCAAGCGGAGCGTGTCAACGCCTCGGTGAGCCGTTGAATCGGGGCATTGACACGCCCCGCCTGCCCTGGCTCCGGCGGTAGATGCTCGCCTTTGTCACCGCGACGGCGTACATTAAAAATTATTCTCAAACCCCTGGTCGTTAGTCGGAGGTGCTCCGTCCGTGGTCCGTTTCAAGCTGTCCGCGATGATGTTCCTCGAATTCTTCATCTGGGGGGCGTGGCTGCCGCTCATCTTCGCTTATCTGCCCGCGTTGGGCTTCACGCCGTTACAGATCGGCCTGATCCTTGCCACCTTCAATGTGGCTGCGCTCGTCGGGATGTTCTTCAGTAACCAGTTCGCCGACCGCACTTTCGCGGCGGAGAAGTTCCTTGCTTTCAGCCATCTGATTGGCGGACTGGCCATCGGCGCGTTGTTTTGGCTGAAGGGGCCAACCAGCAAAGAATTTCCGACCGTAATGGCACAACTTTACGATCCGGCGTTTCTCAGTTTCTTTGGGCTGATGCTAATCCACTCGTTGCTCTATGTCCCGACGATCAGCATCACTAACTCGATTGCCTTCGCCAATCTTCAGGACCCCCAGAAAGAGTTTGGACCCGTCCGCCTCTGGGGCACCATCGGCTGGATTGCCGCGGCTTGGCCATTCGTCTTTATTCTCACCGACTGGGACAAGGTGCCGGCGTTTGGTTCGGTCGGTTTCGTCGAGTGGTTAGGTGCCGCCTTGGGAACACCTAAGAGCGGCGAAGCGATGATCGCCGCGCGAGCATCGACGTTCTTGGCCGCCGGTATCGCATCGGTTGTGCTAGCGGTGTTCAGTCTGACACTGCCACACACGCCGCCCAAGGTCGGAAGCGGCACGGAAAGCCTAGCATGGTTGGAAGCCCTGAAGCTGCTACGGTTTCCGTTCCTGTTGGTTCTTTTCATCGTGACGTTTATTGACGCTGCTGTTCACCAATATTACTTCTTCTGGACACCCGGTTTCCTCGAAAACGTCGGCGTTCCAGGCAACTGGATTACCCCCGTGATGAGCATCGGCCAGATCGCCGAGATTCTGACAATGGCAATCCTGGGGTTGGTGCTGAAAAACTTCGGCTGGCGAGCGACCATGATCGTCGGCGTGTTGGGGCATGCGGCACGATTTGGTGTGTTCGCGTTCCTTCCTAATCGCGAATTGGTGATCGCGGTCAACGTCTTACATGGCATTTGTTACGCTTTCTTCTTTGCGACGGTGTACATCTTCGTAGATGAATACTTCCCCAAGGACGTCCGCGCTAGTGCTCAGGGGTTGTTCAACCTCCTCATTCTTGGTGTCGGGCCTTTGTTCACTAATCTCGGCGCTCCCTACCTGGCGTCGTGGTTCAAAATCGACGATGTGAAAATGGACTACTATTCGGTGTTCCTGCTCCCGGCGGGGGCGTCGCTCGTGGCAGCGATTCTGTTGCTGTTATTCTTCCACCCACCCAAGAGTAAGTCGGCGGCCGAAACAAGCGTAGGGTGAAGCCGATCGATTAAACCGTAAAACCGGATTATTCTGAGCATTTTTGGCCCGACGCGCGTTAAGTTAAAGTAACCTTCCGTAGCGTCGGGTCGAGGATGGTCCTCGGCCAAGACAAGACGGGTGCGGCGGAATGGCGTAATGGGAACCGGTTGGCAGTTTGTCCAAAAGATCCGCCATAGATTGCGGTTGTCCCGCAAGTGGTTCAGGGAGTCCGCTGTACCTACCAAAAAGGCTCACATTGGCCTAGAGCGATTGGAAGACCGCAGCATCCCGACTGTTGGCGCGTCAGTGGGAATGCTGTTGATAGACGAAAGCCTACCGGCGATCATCGGTGCCGATACGGTACTGCATGAGATTGATCAATCGTATGAACCGACTCTATCCGACCTGAATAATTCAGTTGATGACAGACCCAGTCACGATGATCGGGTCTGGCTAGAACCTTTCAACCGCGAACCTACCTACCAACATGAGCGTTTTCCTGGCGGTGATGAGTTGACGGGCGTGGTAAGGGTGATGACGCCGTCTTGAAGGATCCCGGAAGGGGGAGTGAACACAACTCTCACGCCGCCCGTCGAAGATGGATTGCATCGAAACCCTTCATCGGCAACAGCCGGTACCACTTCCCAATCTGCCCCAGCTGCCGCATCGTCAATAGTCGCACAAACAACAAAGATAACCCCTATTGCCGTTATTCCGAGCGAACCTGCCAGTCCGGCGTTTCGTATCGTACGTTCTCCCGTCGAACCGACCACGATGGAGGTTTCCTATCGGCTGACTCGTTTTGGAGACGGTACGCCGACCTCCCACGAACGAGTGGCCGTCTTCGCCCCAGGCGCGGCGAGCGTCCAAGTGAGCGATGGGTTTTCAGCCGATCGAGCGCAGGTTGTCACGCTAAGAGTGCTACAGGGGAATTACGTATCGCTACGCACCACGGCGAGCCTGTTTCCTGTGGGCGATCCTCACGCCTGTAGCGATAGCGTATTAGTAGCAGCCTACCGCGGCGAACAATCGCCCGAGGCGTTCGCGCTTCTCGTCGAGCGTCATCGGGCTTTGGTACTGCAAACCTGCTATCGGCTTTTGGGTAACTGGCACGATGCGGAAGACGTGAGCCAAAATGTGTTTGTAGCTCTAGGAACCAGGGCGATACGCTGGCAATCGTCACTGGCCGGTTGGCTGGTAACGGTTGCCCATCATGCGTCGATTGCCTTGGTTCGTTCGCGGAATCGTCGGGCCCGTCATGAAAGCAAGGCCGCACGAGCCGAGAGAATAGAAGCGCCTGATAATATGGGGCTAAATGAAGAAATAGAGAAGGCGTTGCGGCAAATCAGACCGCCCTTGCGAGAGGCGGTACGTTTGCGTTATCTGGAAGGTTACTCACAAAGCGAGGCAGCTCGACGTCTGGGCTGTCCACGCGGCACCCTGTCACGCCGTGCCTCGGAAGGATTGAGAGCCTTACGCGAAATACTTACCGAGATTTCTGAGCATTGAAGCCTTGAGAGGCGTTAACTCGGTAGATAGTCTGCCGGAAATGGCTCGTGCGGGAAAAGTCTACGACATCGTTCGTTGCACCCTAAATTGCCAGTATTGATGATGGTCATCTGCTGTGTTGAAGTTGCTTTTTCTCACGGGTGATGTGTACTTCGATATTTGCAAATTTTCCCTTTCTCTTTTCGGAGGAATCGAATTATGGCTAATATTAAAAAATTGAGCCGATCCGCCCAGTTAAAATGTGAATCACTCGAAACTCGAATTGTTCCCCGGACGGGAATGTTAGGCCCTGTCTGGAATGTGATTGGTGACCGCGGTACGAATCTCAACGATACCATTGTCATCAGCCGTGACGCCAACAATCCATCAATCCTTCGTGCAGTAATCAACGGAGTGACGGTGTCGAGCCGGTCCTTGACAGGCTTGACGACGGTAAATGTTTATGGCGGCAAGGGTGACGACAAGATCACTCTCCAAGCGAACGTCGGCACCGTGCGTGGCGTCGCGTTTCGCCTCTACGGCGGCATCGGCAATGACACCCTGACTGGGGCGGCCGGTAATGACTTGCTCGACGGCGGCGCGGGGGATGATACGCTGCTTGGTATGGGCGGCAACGATAACCTCATCGGTGGACTTGGCAATGACACCTTGGATGGTGGTTCGGGAGAAGATCGCCTCAATGGCGGCGTCGGCGATGACGCCCTACACGGTGGAACGGGGGTTGATCGCCTGTTCGGTGGTGCGGGTTTCAACGACATCTTTGGCAAGGACAGCGGCGACCAACTCGACCGCGTCGGCGTGAATCGTCTTCTGCCCAACGCCAATACCAACCCACTCTCCCCCATCAATCAGGTCGATAACCTACGTCAATGGGTCGTCGATAATGCTTTACAGCAGTGGGGCAACAGTTTCGGTAAGCCCGTGCAAAATTGGTGGCGTTTCCCTGCCTTGTATGACAATGTTCGTCCGATTGCATTACCTGCTGACTCGTCTAGGGGCCAGGACCATTCCGGTACTAACAATCAGGAAGTCGGCGTTGAGGAAGCGGACATCTTCCAAACGGATGGTCAATACCTGTACACCATACAGAACGGCCAGTTGCTCATCATCGACGCCCGCACGCCGGACAATCTCTCGATAGTTGGGCAAGTTGCAATCGACGGATATGCCACAGGCTTCTATCTCATGGGCGACCGTGTCGTCGTTCTGTCGAACACCTACGAATACGACGATTCCGTTTGGGTAGGGCCGGTTATGCCGGATATCCGCATCGCGTCACCCATGCGATGCGGTTGGTTTGGAAATCCGAAGACCGTGGTGACAACTATCGACATCACCGACCCGACGGCCCCGACCATTGAGCACACGACGAAACTCGATGGCTCGCTAGTCGATTCGCGCGTCGTGGACGGTCGTGCTTATGTGGTGCTGTCGAACGGTATATCTATTCCGCAACCCGAAATCGTGAACACAGCCGCGGGACAAGTCTACGAAAGTAAATCCGCTTATCTCGCTCGCCTCCAGAGTAACTTCCTCGCGTGCTTGCCAGGCTATACGGCCGACGGTGTCGAAGGATCGCTGATTGTCGGGGCAAATGTGTATATGCCTCGCTGGTCGCCTAACTCGCAACTGTTGTCGATAGCCGTCTTCGATCCTCTGGGCGATAAAGCGGGACCGGTGGGAGTGACGACGACGGCGGGGACAAGCGGTACCGTTTACGCCTCGACGGACAGCCTCTATGTCGCTAGCACGGATTGGTCGTCCGTATGGTGGGGTGACGGTGGGACGACAACCCAGATTTATAAATTCGCATTGAATGGTGACTCCGCGCCGCTCGATGGGATCGGAGCCGTGTCCGGAACCGTGCTGAACCAATTCTCGATGGACGAAGACCAAGGTTATTTCCGTATTGCCACAACCAGTGGTTGGGGCAATGCCTCCACGAACTCGGTATTCGTCTTAGCGGACACCGGCGACACGCTTGATGAGGTCGGCGCGATTCGCGACATCGGCTTAACCGAACGAATTTACTCGGTACGTTTTGAAGGGGATCACGGTTATGTCGTGACGTTCCGACAGACCGACCCGCTCTACACCCTCGATTTATCTGACCCAACGAATCCGTACATCGCTGGCGAACTCAAGATTCCTGGCTATTCAGGCTACCTCCATGAAATCGGTGACGGCCTGGTGATCGGGCTGGGACGCGATGCGGATGAAACGGGACGTGTGTTAGGGCTGCAAGTTTCGTTGTTCGATGTTAATGATTTCGCCAACCCGCAACGACTGACAACCTACACTTTCAACAACGAAGCCTGGGGTGGTTGGTCGTCGGCCGAATGGGATCATCACGCGTTCTCGTACTTTGCCGCTCAGGGTATCCTAGCCGTACCGGTATCAACCTGGAGCGATCAGGGGGTACGTTCGCGGCTGGAGGTGTTGCGGATCGAGAAGAGCGGAATCACCTCACTTGGCGAGGTGGTTCACGACTCAGACGTACAACGCAGCCTGAGAATAGGCGGTCTGCTGTACTCTTTGTCGTACAATCAGATTCTTGTCAATCAGTTGAGCGATCCATCGGTGCAAGTCGGCTCCTTGGTATTCCAAGCCCCACCCGTTGACGGCACGCCAATTAGGATTGAACAAATGATTATGGCCGAGTGATCGGATATTCCTACCGACGACAGGGAGCGAGAACCGTGTTCTCGCTCCTTTTTTTTGTTGCAGGAACGAGCAAACGACCATGCCGCGCATTTCCTCCGGCGTCCATTGCGTACAATAACCTACGTCGCGATTCATTTACTCGGAGTTGCCGTTGAGCCAGCGTTACTTCGCTACCTGCGGACGCGGTATCGAACCTTTATTAGCGAACGAACTTCTCGCGCTGAATGCGTTGGACGTGACGCCGGGACGTGGCGGCGTGTCGTTTTCAGGCGACCGCGCTTTGATGGTCCGTGCTAATCTCTGGCTGCGAACGGCGGTTCGCGTACTTTGGCCGATATTAGAAGCGAAAGTCGAATCGCCAGATGAATTATATCAAGTGGTTCAAACGGTTGACTGGACGAAGTACCTGACGCCGGATCATACATTGGCTGTGGATAGCAACGTACGCGATTCGCGGATCACCCACTCAAAGTATGCAGCCTTAAGGGTGAAAGACGCGATTTGCGATCAGTTTGTCTCTCGACAAGGACGCCGACCGAGTGTCGATGTCGTGCGTCCGATGGTCGCCCTGAATTTGCATCTCTACCGCAATCACGCCATTCTCAGCCTCGATAGTTCCGGGGAATCTCTGCACAAACGAGGCTATCGGCCCCATCTCACGGTTGCGCCGCTCAATGAGGCGCTGGCGGCTGCTCTGGTGATGCGCAGTGGATGGACCGGGGACACTCCCTTTTTCGATCCGTTGTGCGGTGGCGCGGTGTTGCCGATTGAGGCCGCTTGGTTGGCTATGCGTCGGCCTGCGGGTCTGACGCGGAAGCATTTCGGGTTCATGGGTTGGCTAGACTATCGAGTGGCGGAATGGGCGGAGATTCGAGACGAGGCTCGTCGGGGCGTGCTGAATTCTCCAGCGGCTCCGGTGCGGGGCAGCGACTTACGGGCTGATGTCGTCGCCCATGCCGAGCGAAACGCGTCGGCGGCGGGTATCGGCCATGCCATTAAGTTCGAGCGGGCCGATGTTCAGCGAATCCGACTGGACGGGCCGCCCGGTGTAGTGATGTGCAACCCGCCTTATGGTGAGCGGATCGGCGAAGAGAAAGAGCTGATTCCGCTGTATCGATCGCTTGGTGATCTGGCCAAACGCAGCCCCGGCTGGAAGTTTTGGGTGTTCACGGGTAATCCGCGTTTGGCACAGGCCGTGGGTCTCACCCCCCGTGAGGAGATTCCGTTTTACAATGGCCGTATTCCCTGTCGCCTATTGCGATTTGGGGAAGAACGTTGAAACGGAAGGGTATCATCATCTAGGAAAAGAGCGGCGAGCGGGGTGTGTAACACCTCGGTAAACCGGTGGGCGAGTGTCGGGGGCAACTGTGTCAGTTGGAGGAGTTGGTACCTCAACGTCCCCCCTTCTCTTCGACCACCTCGAAGATTACGGCCACTTTGGTTCCTATCGGCGGGATAGCCACGGTGGCCGCCTCATAGGTACGAATGTCGAATTTTTTGGGACTTTCAATCGGCAGATCGAGCATGGCCGAGTCCATGTTACAGACACATACAACATCACCATGATTGGCCACATAGTAAGCGGGCTTTCCGGCACCTTCAGGATGGGGAACCTCTTTGCTGCCGCCAAATACCCAGTCGATGTCGAGAGTCTTGCCCGTTTTGTGGTCTTTGATCCAGTCACGGGCCGGTATGGTAATAGTCTTGCCCGCTTTGTCGTATCGTAACTGGATACCGATCCGACTGCCGCTGGCGGGAGAGTATTTCGGCAAAAATTGGACTGTTTTCCCGGCCTTCGCCCCGGCGAGCAACAACGCGGCGTGAAGGTGTCGGGCATCAAAATCGCCCGCGAGAATATACTCATGTTCTTTGGTCATTTTTCGGGTCAATAGCCCTTCCAAAGGCCCTTTGTTTAGGCAGACCACCGCTTCCACAACAACCCGGCGTTTTGTGCCCTCGATCTCGACTAACACATTCGGCCCCAGGGTGACGGTTTTCTTCGTAGCGGCCGGCCCCATGGGAGCGGATAGTGTCAGGCAGATCATCAGAATGTACATGTGGCACCTCCAAAATGACGGACTTATGTTATCAGGCTTATCAGGACCACACCAGTTGAGAACGGTCCTATCCAAAGGATTAGCTTTTCATTCGATGTGCTGTGAAGCCAAAGGAAAAAGTTGACGTCCCTTTTCGAGATGTCGTAATGAAAGGGATGGGAATGCAATAGCAATCAGACGATTCGATCCAGAATCTAACGCGGAATGCTCGATAGCCGTTGACATAAATCGCCAGAACGCTAATATACCAGTGAATTGATCGGGCCATAGCTCAGTTTGGCTAGAGCGCACGGTTCGGGACCGTGAGGTCGGAGGTTCGAATCCTCTTGGCCCGACTATCTTTCTTGAGAAGCCCTTCGGCCAACAGGTCGAAGGGCTTTTTCATTTCTGGGACAAGACTTACCCATCTCGTGGCCGAGTTGAGTCGAGCGCCGGCAGGCGAGCGGCTTGTGTCAACGCCCCGATTCGCCGTCGCTC
>RGDT01000098.1 GCA_009918525.1 Planctomycetia bacterium | reverse complement strand
TGGGTATGACTATCGCTTCGTCGCGAAGGGTTATGATCGTCGTTACACGGGGTCGGCCGCGGAACAGGAAATATTACGCGAAGAGGGACTCGAAAAGGGAACACTAACACTTCGCGACGCCGACGTCCAATTTTGGCGGGCCATTTACGACGAGAAAATCAACCGAGCCGATGAGCGGTTTCGTCGCTTCCTGGTCGCGTTTGCGGAAATGGAACTAATGGACCGTACCTTGTTTGTCATCACCTCTGATCATGGAACTGAATTATTCGAGCATCACCGTATCGACCACGGCTACAGCCTGTATAACGAATTGATTCGCGTTCCTCTATTCATCCGTTTGCCGGGGCAACAATCCCGCGGGAATATCGCGGAGCGAGTCAGCAGTATTGACCTGATGCCGACGATTCTCCATTTGCTCGATGTGCCGATTGATACCACGGTCAAACAAAAGCTCCGCGGTCAAAGTCTGGTGCCGATCATGCGAGGCGAACGGTATATTCAAGAAATCATTTCGGAAACTGATTACCGAGAGTACACCTATAAACGCTCGATTATTACCCCTGCCGGCTGGAAGCTTATCTATACGCTCGAATCCAAACAACGCGAACTGTTCGACCTCAATACCGATCCTCATGAGCGGGACAATCAGGCATCCGTGAACACGGTTCGTGCCGACGAGTTAGAGCGTCGTCTGTTCGCTCATTTTGTTCACATCGGACACGATCTGATGGCCCGTCAATGGAATATTGGATTAAATCCGGTTTATTCTTCTCAAGCTCCAAGGAAGTAGCCGGCGTATGCACTCTAATATCGATCTTTTGGTTACTTTGACAGGTGGTCTAACGGCCGCATTGCTTCTGGGTTATCTGGCCCATCGGGTTGGGCTATCTCCGTTGGTTGGTTACTTGATGGCTGGTATTGCCGTTGGGCCCAATACACCAGGCTTTGTTGCGAATCGGCAGATTGCTGAGCAGTTAGCAGAGATTGGTGTCATATTGCTAATGTTTGGTGTTGGGTTACATTTTCATATTAAGCAACTATGGGCTGTTCGATTGGTTGCCCTGCCCGGTGCGGTGGTTCAAAGTGCCGTTGCAACAGGACTGGGTGCTATGATCGCCGTACTATTTGGTTGGGGGATCAATGCGGGGTTGGTTTTTGGCCTTGCGTTGTCTATTGCAAGTACGGTGGTTCTAACACGTGTGTTGTCCGACAATAATGCGTTACACACGCCTACCGGTCACATCGCCGTAGGTTGGCTAGTAGTGGAAGATTTATTCACGGTTGTGGTCCTGGTCGTTCTGCCTGCGATATTTCAAGGCGGGGCGATTGGTGTCGTTTTGGGGTTAGCCGGGTTGAAAATTGCTGCTTTAGTTGTTTTGACGTTTGTTTTGGGTGGGCGATTCATTCCCTGGATGTTGAAAAGAATTGCCAAGACACGTTCACGCGAGTTGTTCACAGTCAGTGTCTTGGTCGTGGCTTTAGGGATCGCAGTCGGTTCTGCTAAATTGTTCGGTGTCTCGATGGCTTTGGGAGCTTTTCTCGCAGGTATGGTTGTCGGGCGATCAGATTTCAGCCTGCGAGCGGCGAGTGACGCGCTGCCGATGCGAGACGCTTTCGCGGTGTTGTTTTTCGTATCAGCCGGAATGTTATTTGATCCGCGTTTTTTGATCGAATCTCCGCTTTTGGTCGTGTCCACTCTGGGTGTGGTGCTGATCGGCAAACCACTGGCCGCGCTAGGGATTGTGCTATTGTTGCGTTATCCCCTCAAAGTAGCGTTATCAGTGGCAGTGGCTCTGGCTCAGATTGGCGAGTTTTCGTTCATTCTCGCAGATATGGGCAAGCGTCTCCAAGTTTTGCCTGATGCTGCCAATAGCGCTCTGGTTGCGGGGGCGATTGGGTCAATCGCGATCAATCCTGTGCTCTATCGTTTGGTCGCACTGTTGGAACGCCGACTCAACCGACGAAAGTTAACGGATGAGAAAAACGAAACGCCGATTCAACCAGTCGGCTTGACCGCTGTAGTGATCGGTTATGGCCCGGTGGGTAGGACGCTATCGCGGATATTACGCGACAATGGTATCGAACCTACTATCGTGGAAATGAACCTGGAAACGGTACAACGTATACGGGCGGAGGGCATGGGCGCTGTGTATGGCGACGCTGCTTATGCGGAGACGCTCCAAGCCGCCGGAATCGCCCGAGCGTCGGGGTTGATACTGAGTTCGTCCAACTTTCAGGATTCCACGGAGATCATTCGCCAGGCAAGGGACCTTAATCCCACTATTCAGGTATTAGCCCGATGCTCGTACCTGCGAGAGGCCCAAACACTACGGCAAGCCGGAGCAGATGCGGCGTTTGCCGGTGAAGGTGAAGTAGCGCTGGCAATGGCCCAAAGTATTCTACAACAGTTGGGAGCCACCGGTGAACAATTAGATCGCGAACGGCAACGGGTACGAGAAGCATTATTCGGAAAATAAACCGAAAGGAGGCAAAATGGGCCATATGCGTCTTTTTCGCCGTCCGCTTTCTCGGCCTTGACCTGTTTTCGCCTTCCTCCTATGAGCAGGCTCTGGGAAACCATCCTCTCTAGGAGGCCAACGATGTCTCTCACGTTTGGGCTTTTCCGCTTGGCTCTGTCGCTGGGCTTCTTCTCTTGTTTCGATTTTGATAACTATCGTGGCCATCAGCACCGACCTCTGGCGCGGGCCGAGGCCGATTGCGCCTGTCCTGGTCCGGTGATTACTTTTGGGAATCCCTGTACGCAAGAAAATGACGGGCTGATTCGAGTTGGTTGCGATTTCAATAATGTTTCTCAGCCGATAAGTTCCAAGACGGTTTACACCGTCGAAATTCGGCAGACCGGGAAACGTGATGCCACACTCACCTGGCCTAAGGTGACGATGCCCACCCATGGGCGGGCGATGGTCAGTGCTGCTACTTCAGACAAAGCCTGGGCCATGTCTGTGCATCTGCGCGACGTGGTGGGTGATAAGGCCGTCGTCGAGGTAGGCTTGACGGGGCGCGGTTCCGATGGTCGCGTTGTGAACTACAAAGGCTCGCTTGAATCGAAGGTCGGCGCGTACAATATGACCGCCTTGGGTGGTCATGATATCCCCGAACCGCTCGCCATCAGCGTTTGCGTCAAGAAGGCCGAGCATCCGGCGATTGTTCAGGTACCGATGCAACATCCTCTATATCCGCAACAAGTGATGGCCGAGAATATGATTCATTCTGGAACTGTATCCTCGATGCCGGCTCCCATTCCGGTCATCCCGACTTTTCCACCCTACAGTCCGGTAGTGATGCCGCATGTTATGGCGTCGCCCATCATGCCGACCGCTGTCACAGCAGTACCTACCCAACCATGTATCCAGTTGGCTGTCGCCACTCCTGCCGCCAAGGTTTTCACTCTGACCAAAATGGCCGGCAAATCGAAGTTGTCTATGAAAACGGTGGGAATGACCAGCACATCTACCCAAATGGCCATCGACACGTCAGCTCTGGGCCAGGTCCAGCTCACGGCCGGAAAGAAAGCAATCCGCATCAAGGGCGCTGACTTCACAGCCACGGCTGACCGGGTGGAGGTTTGTGGACAGGAAATGCGACTGTGCGGCAACGTCAAACTCTCGTGCGAAAAAATCGGCGTCGGTGCCGAAGTCAACGCCGAGTGTCTAAATGTGCGTTTGCAAAACGGCCATTTCGTGGATTTCGTCAAGAGTGTGTGCCCCGAACAGGCATATTGCCCGGCGGGTATGTGTCCTTTTCCCGGTTCGGCGACGGTTGTTCCTAATCGCGGTAACTGAGGTCCGATGAGTTCAGCCGGCGCGGAGACTTGATTCCGCGCCGGTTTTTTGCACGGATAATGGCATGAGATCGTACACCGCGCGTTGGGTTTTACCGCTCGACCGTCCTCCGCTCGCTGGGGGCGTCCTAACTGTTTCTGATGACCGAGTCATCTCGATCGAGTCGTACCGATCGCGTCCAGCCGATGACCTTGGTGATGTGGCCTTGCTCCCGGGCTTCGTCAACGCGCATACACATCTCGACCTTACTGGTATGGCTGGATTGGCTCCTCCATCTGCAGACTTCACCAGTTGGCTACAGCGTGTAATAGGCCATCGCCGCACTCGCTCGACGGAACAGATACACGCTGACATTGCCGCCGGTATTGCTCAATCCCTCAGGTTTGGAACGACACTGGTCGGCGATATATCTGCCGATGGGGCATCATGGGATCCCCTCGCGGCTTCACCGTTGCGGGCCTTTGTCTTCCGCGAAATTCTGGGCTTGACGACCGAGCGAGCGAAGGCGGCTCGTGCTACGCTTGACGCATGGATAGATAAGCGGCCCGTTGGACGCTGTCGTCCGGGCATTAGTCCCCACGCACCTTATAGTGTTCATGTCGAACTTTATCGAGCTGCGTCCGCTTGTGGATTACCTGTCTGTACTCACGTGGCTGAATCGCGAGACGAGCTGGAATTGTTAGCCGATCATCGTGGGGCTTTCGTCGATTTTTTGAAAGGTGTCGGTGGTTGGAACCCCGAGGGGTTGGCGTCATCTGTCGCTCATGTAGTCGGATTGCTTGCGGATAGGAGTGCTCCCGTATTGCTCGCACACGCCAACTATCTGCCGTTCGATATTCAGTTGGGAGCAAATGTTACGGTTGTCTATTGTCCGAGAACTCATGCAGCGTTCGGCCACCCAGCGCATCCGTTTCTCGATTTTCAGGCGCGGGGCGTGCGCGTGGTGTTGGGCACCGATTCTCTGGCGTCGAATCCGGATCTAGACATTCTGGCGGAGGTGCGATTCCTACACCAAACGCGACCAGAGGTGCCGCCGGAGACCCTGCTACGAATGGCAACCGATAGCGAATCACTAGGCGTTCCGCGCGATCGAGCCGATATGGTCGCGGTTCCGGTCCGTGACGGCGACCCGTACGAGGCGGTCATTCATTCCGTCGGGCCGCGACGTGTCATGATCGGCGGCAAGTGGTTGAGTGATAGTCCGCCGCAGGGGATTAACGTCAGAGCCTGAAGCTTGAGCGAAGGCAGAGGCAACTTCGCTCAGGCTTCAGGCTCTGAAGGCAAAGTGGGAATCAGTTGACCTTAAGCAACTCAACCTCAAAAACCAAGTCCGCTTGGGGTGGGATGACGCCGCCCGCGCCGCGTGCGCCGTAGCCTAGTTCTGACGGGATCAACAGTTTACGCTTGCCGCCGACCTTCATCCCGGCAACGCCCTCGTCCCATCCCTTGATGACTTTTCCCGCGCCGAGATCGAACTCGAACGGTTCCTTGCGATCCAGGCTCGAATCGAATTTCTTGCCGTCCTTCGCGAGCCAACCGGTGTAGTGGACGACAACCGACTTCCCTTTCTTCGCCTCTGCACCATCGCCGACCTTGAGGTCTTCGTACTTCAGCCCGCTCTTGGTTGTGATCACATTACCCCCAGTGGTTTTGGAGTCCTTGTCCTTGTCCGCAGCTTCACCGTCCCCACAGCCGATCAGCACGATCGTTGCCGCCAGAAACATCATCGTTCGCATCACGTTCACTCCACGTCGTAGGAAAGATTCGGAGCCAACCAACGTTCCGCTTCGGATCGGGTCATTCGCTTCCGAGCGGCATAGGCTTCCACCTGATCGCGTGTGATGAGATCCACCGCGAAATAGGCAGCCTTGGAATGCCGGAAGTACAACCCACTCACACTTGCCGAGGGCAACATCGCGAACGATTCCGTCAGCGACATGCCGATTTCGCCCGGTAGCAACAGATTCCACAGCGTAGCCTTCTCGGTGTGGTCCGGACACGAGGGATAACCGGCCGCCGGACGAATGCCCTGATAGTTCTCCGCAATGAGGTCTTCCTTGCTCAACGACTCAGCAATTCCCCATTCGCTGCGTGCTCGCTCGTGTAGTGCTTCGGCGAACGCCTCCGCGAGCCGATCAGCCAACGCCTTAGCCATAATATCGTTATAGTCGTCGTGTTGTGCCTTGAAAAGCGCTTCCAGTGAATCGGCTCCAACTCCCGCGGTTACCGCAAAAGCCCCTAGGTAATCAGCATATCCCTTGGGTGCGATGAAGTCAGCCAAGCAACGGAAGCTTTCTTGGCCTTCGCGTTCCCATTGTTGCCGAAGCATGTGGAAGCGGCAACGCTCGCTCGTTCGCGTCTCATCGGTCCAGATGATGATATCGTCGCCATCCCTATTCGCCGGGAAGAAGCCATACACCGCGTGGGCTTTTAATAGCTTCTCGTCGATCAATCGACTTAAGAGTGTGTTGGCATCGTCCAATAATTTGCGAGCCTGAACGCCTACTATTTTGTCGTTGAGAATGTGCGGATACTTCCCCGCCAATTCCCAGGCCATAAAGAACGGCGACCAATCGATATACGGCACCAGTTCCGCCAGAGGGTAGTCATGCAGCACCCGAACGCCCGTGAATCGAGGGGCCGGCCCGTTCTCCCACTCGGCCACAAACGCCTTTTTTACGGCCTCGGAATAAGGGATCAGTTTGCGTTGTCGGCGTTTGGCGTACGCTTCGCGTTCGCGTTCCTGCGAAGCACGGACTTCACCAAGGAACGCCTGTTTGCTCTCTCCTTTCATCAGCTTCTCGACGACCGGCGCGCTACGCGAGGCATCCTTGACGTGGATCACCGCTCCACGATACGCCGGCGCGATGCGAACGGCCGTATGTTTGGAACTGGTGGTAGCGCCACCGATGAGAAGAGGTATCTCGAAGCCGCCACGCTGCATTTCGCGTGCGACATGAACCATCTCATCGAGTGAAGGCGTGATCAAGCCCGACAGGCCGATCATGTCCACGTTGTGTTCGCGGGCGGTCGCCAGAATTTTTTCGCACGGGACCATGACGCCGAGGTCGATCACTTCGTAATCGTTGCACGCGAGAACGACGCCGACGATGTTTTTGCCAATGTCGTGAACGTCCCCCTTGACCGTCGCCAGGAGTAACTTACCTCGCGCAGGCCGAGCTTCGCCCTCTTTGCGCTTTTCAGCCTCGATGAACGGCTGCAGATAGGCGACTGCTTTTTTCATCACGCGGGCACTCTTGACCACCTGTGGCAAGAACATTTTTCCCGCGCCGAACAGGTCGCCGACGACACCCATCCCGTCCATGAGCGGCCCTTCAATCACGCCCAGCGGACTGCTCAACTCCTTTCGAGCTTCTTCGGCATCGACCTCGATGAAATCCGCAATTCCTTGCACCAACGCATGTTCGAGCCGTTTCGTAACCGGCAGAGAACGCCAAGCGTCTTCTCTTGTCTCGCCTTTGTCCTTTCTGCCGATGGTTCGCGAATAGTCGATCAATCTCTCGGTCGAATCGGGGCGGCGGTTGAGGACAACATCTTCGACCCGTTCGAGTAGTTCGGGGGGGATCTCTTCATAAACCATTAGTTGCGTCGGGTTGACGATGCCCATGTCCAGTCCGGCGCGGATGGCGTGAACCAAGAAGACCGAGTTGACCGCCTCGCGGACGACCTCGTTGCCGCGAAAACTGAACGACACATTGCTCACCCCGCCGCTCGTCTTGGCCAGCGGGAAGCGTTGCTTCAGTTGTCGGACTGCCTCTATGAATTCGACCGCATAGTTGGCATGTTCGGCCATGCCCGTGCCCACGGTCAGAATGTTAACATCAAAAATAATGTCTTCGCCAGGGAATCCGACCTCTTCAGTGAGCAGCTTATAGGCTCGTTCGCAGATCGCTACCTTACGCTCGGCATCGACCGCTTGGCCTTCCTCGTCAAAGGCCATTACGATAACGGCAGCCCCATAACGGCGGATGGTACGAGCCTGTTCCAGAAACTTTTCTGTTCCTTCCTTGAGCGAGATACTGTTGACGATTCCCTTGCCCTGGATGCACTTTAACCCGGCTTCCAGGATCTCCCACTTTGAGCTATCCACCATGATCGGCAACCGGGCGCTGTCTTCGCCGGAGTGGATGTTGAGGAATGTCGTCATGGCCTCAGTGCCGTCGAGGAGGTCAGCGTCCATGTTGATGTCAAGGACGTTCGCCCCGCCGTCGGCTTGATCGCGTGCAATAGCGACAGCTTCTTCGTAGTTACCTTCTTTGACGAGTCGGGCGAATTTTCGTGATCCGGTCACGTTGCAGCGTTCGCCTACCATGAGAAAGCCGCTGTCGGGCCTGAGGGTTAAGACCTCGTTTCCGCTGTAGTAGCTCCAACGGGGCAGGTCGGGCACGCGTCGCGGCCCATGAGCGGCCACGGCCTCTCGAATCGCGGCGATCCAGTCGGGGCGTGTCCCGCAGCAACCGCCAACGATATTGAGCCAGCCTTGCCGGGCCCACTCGCCGATACAGGCGGCCATGTGGTGTTTGTCGCCTTTGAAGCCGCCGAAGCCGTCGGGTAGGCCCGCGTTGGGATAGCAGACAATGCGAGTGCGGCACAGACCGTGCAGGGACTCGATGGCGGGGCGCATCTGATCGACGCCTACGGCGCAGTTCAGGCCGACGGCCAACGCGTCAAAGTGCGAGACGCTGACATAGAACGCCTCGGGTGGTTGGGCGGAAAGCGTACGACCGTTCTCGAAAATGGTTCCGCTGATCATGACCGGCACACGCCGACCACTGTCAACGAAGTATTTGTCGATGGCGAATAGACACGCTTTCATAACGAGCGTGTCGAACGAAGTTTCGGGCAAAAGAATATCCACTCCGCTTTCGACGAGAACCTTGACCTGTTCGTAGTATGAGGCCACCATCTGATCGAAGGTCGCGAAGCGGCGAGCGGGGCTGTTTTCGTCGAGGCAGATCGAAAGGCTTTTATTCGTGGGCCCAATCGAGCCGGCGACGAAACGGGGACGGTCCGGATCGCGACGGGTATAGTCGTCGGCGGCATGACGGGCCAGTTCTACAGCGGCACGATTGAGTTCTGCAACGTGATCGACCAGATCAAACTCCTCCATGCTCACGCGATTGGCATTGAAGGTGTTCGTCTCGATGATGTCGGCCCCGGCGTCGAGATATTCGCGGTGAATGTCCTCAATCATCCGCGGCTGCGTCAGCACCATGATTTCGGTACAATTTTTGAGCAGTTTCGGGTGTTTTTGGAAGCGTTTTCCGCGATAGTCTTCTTCTTTAGGATCTTTGGAGTAGATCAACGCTCCCATCGAGCCGTCGAGGATAGCGACACGGTGTTCCAGAATTTCTTCAAGATGTCCCTGTACGGGGACGTGAGTCGGACGGCGCATAGGGACTACCTTTGGCTCCCGGATTTTTGTCGGGCTATAAAATTAGTGTAGGAGAAGCGACTCCGAACGTGAAAGGAGCAACACCGGATCGGATTGATTTTCCCTAGGCAATTTCAAGTTTAGCGGAAACTCAACTATCTTGTTTTAGGGTTCGAGCGATAGTTTCCGTTACCGCAAGATTCTTGATCCGGTCGTTGACACTAAAGTCAGAGGGAGTTAGTTGCCTGATCTTTACTAATACCTCGATTGCCTGTCGATAGTTCTCTTGACGTTCCAGCAGCGAAGCCAAGGACCTAAGTAAATTTAGGTTTTTCGGAGAAGAGGATATAGCTTCTTGTAATAGCCACATCGCCAAACCATGTAATCCGAGTGCCTCAGCACTTTCGGCCATTTCAACTTGAGTCGAAATATCACCAGGCCGCCGGACGAGGATTTCTTCACCCAGTTCTAATGCCAATCGATATTCATTAGCGCGGATAGCGGCGCGTAATCGACTACGAGCGTGAATCATCGAAAGAGCCGTGAACCAACCGCCTTTGTGTGTGTGTTCGCGAATAACCTCTCGAAGCATTTTGCGATAAAGCAAGTTGGTCGGATCGAGTTTCACCGCAGCTAGCAATAGCTCTTGAGCATATGCCGGTCCGCCTTGAGATCGTAGAACTTCCGTCGCATAGGTAAACTGTTCCGAGGCAGCTTGCTTTTGCTCTGCCGTAATCCCAAGGACATCGGGGTTTTTTTCGGAATTGGTTTGGATGTCGGGCGTGGTGGTAACTTTTCCCAGTCGCGTCCTTGTAAGTGGTGAAGAGGGGGACTGAACATCTTCAGGTGTATCTGTTGGGGTAGGTGTTTCGATCGATTCCGGTTGTACTGGTTTTTGAGAATTTTGGAATTCTAGCGAATCTTTAGTTAAAGCCCGCAACGCCGTGAGCAATTCGATAGGGGTCTGGAAGCGGTCTTCGGGACGCTTGGCTAACATCCTGCGGATTATTTCCCACAGTTCCGTAGAAACCTGTGAATTGATGTCCCGAATATCAGGCGGATTGACAGCTATGTGCCTATAAACACGCTCACCAATACCTCCCTCAGCAAATGGCGGGCTACCAGCAAGCATGTGGTAAAACGTGCAGCCAAGAGAATAAATATCGCTTCGAATATCGGCTAACCCGGCATCTCGGGCTTGTTCGGGGGACATGTAATCAACAGTTCCGACTGTTGTTCCGGCCCGGGTCACGCGATAATCTTCTTCGTTTTCCATCCGCGACAAGCCAAGGTCCGCTAGTTTCACACGACATCGGCCCCGATCATCGGCAAGCAGAAAGTTAGACGGTTTAATGTCACGATGTATTAATCCGTGTTCATGAGCGTGATTCAGAGCTTTACAAGCCTGGATAATGATCCGACGAGATTCTTCCGTATCAATACGCACTTTTCTACGAATATATTGACCTAAATCGATACCGCTCACAAGCTCCATCACGAGATAGTGGATATTATCGGCGTGACCCGATTCGTAAAAAGCTACAATGTTTTTGTGGGAAAGTATGCTTGCATGCTTGGCCTCACGATGAAAACGTTCGATCAGGATCGGATTTTTAGCTAACTCTAGATCCAGAATTTTTAAAGCCACTAATTTGCCGGTCTTGATATCACAAGCTTTGTACACACTGCTCATCCCGCCCGTGGCAATGAGCTTCATAATACGATAGTTAGCAACCTGAGCTACGGGAGGCTTGTCGTTTGAAGACATATTTCTCCAGCCTCGGACCCCAGGATTGTTCAAAATCGCCGCGACTTTATTTTAAGCCGCTGGAAGATTCAAATCAAGAGGGTGGAGCCTATGTGTCCTTGGTTATGGCCGACTGTAGTCGCAATGATCGAGCAAAACTACCTATATTATTTTTCTGGTTCATTCTAAGCATCTTGTCAAGCGTTTCGCTTGTGCAAGTGACGCCAAATTGAATGGACAAATGCCACATTATCCATCTGAAGATAGTGCATATTACCGCCCATCCGCGAGTAACTTTTACAAAAGCGCAGGTAATAAGCCGGATTTGTACGCGGCGGTTCTCCGCTGGACCAGTCCCATCCGCCCCCATCCTGGAGATCCACAACGTAAATTGAGTGATCGCGAACCGGTTCTCGTCCCGCTTGTAGCCGCAAGTTGTTCACGCAACTGATACTCTTCTCAAAAACCTGCGGTCCCATGATTGCCGATCCCACCGACAACACTACGCCCCCGTCCAGTTGCTCTACGCTTCCGCCGAACAGCTTGAAATCAAGTTCAGCACCGCGGCCGATAACCGCACCATTGAAAATAGGGTGGTTGGCAATGATATCATAGCCTATCCCTGGGTGCACGGTAACCGGAACGCCGCGGGAGTGAGCCAAGGCCAAGATCGACGCTCGCTTCCACGGATGGGAAATCTCAACCCGTCCCGCTTGCCAGTTTTGCTCCGTCATTGTCCTCAACAGATCGGCACGAGCGGGCGTTAATTGCCCGCCCGGATCGGCAGCAATTTTCTGGGCTAACTCGTTGCGATTGGGTAGCTCGATGCCATCTTCCGCAATAAACCGCCCCAACGCTCGGCCGTACCCTAATCCCTCTAATGCTCCGGCCATCAGAGCGAGATGAATGTTTGTTGCCGTCTCGTGCCAGGTGCCGAAAGTGCCGTTGGCAACGCCCATTTCGACACTCTCGGTCGATGCGCCAAACCAGGCGTATTCCCAATCGTGAATCGTACCCGCTCCGTTCGTGGCCAAGTGGGTGAGCCATCCGTCGGCCATCAGACGGTCAATGATCAGGGCCGCCCCGTTGCGTAATAAATGCGCCCCATAAATCAACAGAACCGCTGCGCCTCGTTGACGAGCGGCCCTGATCCGAGCGGCACATTTCTCGATCAACAAGCCGTTGGTCTCGCTAACGACCGGGCCGACGGCGTCGGGGTTAATCAAGATGTCATCGACGCAGGTCAGGCTTCGACGTTGCGAAAGCGGATACACCTTGAGTTGCGACAGATCCAACGGCTTGACGTTCATAAAGGCTCTCGATCCGTTCTCACGATCCGTGAATTAGGGTACCCGATCCGCTATGTCAACGCAAAGGGATTGGCCTGATGGAAACCTTTCGGTATGATAATTATCAGATTTGTAATACCAGTGAGTCGAGCCATGTTTCGTTATTTTCTGCTGGTTTTGGTCTGGTTCGCGGTGCCAGGCTTCACCTTCGCTCATGGATTGGGGGCCGAGGCGAAACTTAAGGATGGGCGGGTTCATCTGGAAGCCTACTTCGATGATGACACGCCCGCCGCTGATGCCCGAGTTGTGGTGCACTCCGATGGTCAAATCGTTGCAGAAGGTAAAACCGATTCGCAAGGGAAATGGATCTTTCCAATTCCGGCTCCGGGGAAAGTTCGGATCACCGTCGATGCGGGGGCCGGACATCGCACGACGACGACCTTAACCATCGCGTCGGGTTCCGATACCGGTTCGGGCAATGGTCCAAACTCGGAAAGGGTAGAGGTTGTTTCAGAGGGTCTTTCGCGGAAGGAGTTTACTACGATC
>RGDT01000097.1 GCA_009918525.1 Planctomycetia bacterium | reverse complement strand
CAGAATGATTTACCACACCCTGTCAGATATGATAATCATCCCGCTCCGATGCGTCGGTCTTTGCAGACCTTCGCACCCTCGCGTTGACTTGGTCTCTCGTCTACCTTATTGTCAAAGATCAACAGAAGATTTTTTCTCTTCCGTTTCGTCCCTTTGGACAAGGTGAATCATAGCGGCATACAGAGTCCTGTCAACAGCTCGATCGCAAAATGCACGATTTTTTTCCTACGGTCGGCAGCGACTTTTCCATCCCACCTGTTCCCTAGAAAAATCAGCCAGAAACTTTAGTCTAGCTCCTGTAGTAGATGTGGATATGATTGCGGACGAAGCGAATGCTTGTTCCGTCTGCACCTGATTTTGCCCTTAATCCCCCGGACTCGAACGCATGACGACTCCCCGCGTTCTTATTCTCCGTGCCCCAGGGGCCAACTGCGATGCAGAGGCTCAGTTCGCTTTCGAGCAGGCTGGCGCAATCGTTCAACGCCTGCATATCAACCGACTCCGCGAAAACCCGGATCTCATCCAGCGCTTTCAGATCCTCACTGTACCTGGGGGCTTCACCTACGGCGACGATGTCGCCGCCGGTAAAGTCCTAGCGAATCAACTTTCCTGTTTCCTCGGAGATGCTCTTCGACGTTTTCGCGATGCAGAAAAGCTGATCTTGGGCGTTTGCAACGGCTTTCAGGCGCTGTTGAAAGCAGGGCTTATTGTACCGCCCGATGAAGATGGCCCTGTGGCAACGCTCGCTCACAACGCATCGGGCATGTTTCAAGATCGCTGGGTGCGTTTACAGGTTTTTCCCGACAACTGCCCTTTTCTGCGGGGAATTGAGTCGATGCTCGTTCCTATTGCTCATGGTGAAGGCCGTTTCGTTTGTCGCACACAGTGGCAACTTGAAGGACTTTTGCAAACGGGTCGCGCCGTGCTCCGCTATGTGCAAAACCCTAACGGCTCTCAGGGTGATATTGCCGGACTATGCGATGTGACGGGTCGGGTTCTGGGGCTGATGCCGCACCCCGAACGGCACGTTTTACCGACCCACCACCCTTACTGGACGCGGGAAGGGCTAGCCAACGAAGGAGATGGATTGGCACTGTTCCGCAACGCGATCCGCTATTTCCATTGAGGGAGGACTTTGCCGCATGTCCTTCAGCGAAACAGAACAGGTATCCTGCAAACGCCTTGCACGTCTTGCCCTGGAGGAAGACCTCGGTAGCGCTGGCGACCTTACCAGTCTCAGTGTTGTCCCTCCTGAAACACAAGGGCGAGCGGTTTTTGTATCCCGACAGGCGGGCCGACTCGCTGGATTACCCGCGGCTCGCCTCGTTTTCCAACTGGTTGATCCCAGCATACACTTTGAATCGCTCGCCACGGACGGGAATACTCTCTCGCCTAACTTGCCGCTTGCCGTCGTTCGTGGGCCAATGCGGTCGATTTTAGCGGCCGAGCGAACCGCTCTGAACTTTCTGCAACGTCTTAGCGGAGTTGCCACCCTTACCGCGAGGTATGTCGCCCAGATCGGAACACATCACGTTCGGTTACTCGACACACGCAAGACAACCCCCGGATGGCGACTGCTAGAAAAATACGCCGTTCGTATGGGCGGCGGGCATAATCACCGCATGGGCCTTTGCGATGGCGTCTTGATCAAAGATAACCACCTCGCGTGCCTCGGGTTAGGGACTGAAGCCGTAAGTAGAGCCATCGTGTCAGCTCGGAACAGCTACGGACACCATGTGCCCATTGAGGTTGAAGTGGACACCTTGGCGCAACTGGATATTGCCCTCGCCGCCGGGCCGGACATCGTACTCCTCGACAATATGACGCGCGACGACTTATGCGAAAGCGTCAGGAGACGCAATGCCGTGGCCCCTGGGATCCTTCTGGAAGCATCTGGTGGGGTCAATCTATCAACCATCCAGAGCATTGCGGAAACAGGAGTAGACCGAATCAGTGTCGGTGCCCTGACTCACTCCGCGAATGCTCTGGACATTGGCCTCGATTACCAAACATGATCCGAGACATTTGGGAGTTCCCGGGACGGACCATTGGCCGGCAAGTGGTCGTCTACTCCACAACCGATAGTACCAACAACCGCGCGGCCGAGCATCACGGACAGCCTGGACTAGCGTTCTTGGCTGACACCCAAACGGCCGGAAGGGGCCAACACGGACGCAAATGGACGGCTCGACCCGGTGCCAGCGTGCTACTTTCCGTGCTGCTAGCTCCGCCCGCGTTCATCTCGCGTCCAGCGATCCTGACCGCCTGGGCAGCGGTTTCGGTCTGTGAGACGCTGAAACGATTCTCGACCCTCTCGCCCCAAATCAAATGGCCAAACGATGTATTGGTTGGAGAGCATAAGCTAGCAGGCATTCTGATTGAACAGAAGAAGCCCGGCGAAATGGTTGCGGGGATTGGATTAAACGTGCGACAAACGCGAGATGACTTCCTCCTTGATGAATTGCCGCTTGCTACATCGCTCTTTGGCATCGGAGTTGACCGGACAACCGAAGAAGTGGCGCAATCGTTGCTAGCAATACTCGATGAGGAATACAACCGATTAATAAAAAGCGATTTCTTTAGCCTCGAAAGTCGCTGGAAAAAATATATGGGACTGCTGAATGGAAAGATCGAGGTCGAATGTGCCGACGCGAAGCATGTAGGGCAACTGATCGAATTGAGTTTCTCCGAACTGCGAATCCACACCATTGGACAGCACGATCTTGTCATTACGCCGGAATCCGTGTTGCACCTTAAAGAGGTTGTTAAATAAGAACAGGCCAGGAAAAAGCGTTATGGGTTGAAACCTGCGATCTCAAGTAAGTTCACATTCCGGGTCGATAATAGGCCTACCTTGAAGTCTCACCCGGAGAGTTTCGCGTGCAATCGGATTGCGCTGTTTGCGAAGAAGTTTCCGTTTTTCACGTCGCTTTATCGCTCCCTTGTGATGCTCGAACTCATCCTCGTTTTGAGCGGCCATTAGAACCTGCTATCCGTTCTGCCACATTGTTGACCAATGCTCCTTGGGTGCGATCGCTCGGTCTTATGTCTCTACACGTCACAACCCAGGGATGGCGATTTCCACTGCCACCTGATCAACTACTTAAGCCCGCTGTAGGTGGCAAACCTGATCAATCTGCCAAACCAAAAAGTGGGCGGGAACTTGTACCCATCAAGGCAGTAGCGCCCGATGCCTGTCTTGAGCTTCCCGAATCTGAGACGCCGCAAAAGTCGGACATTGTAGGCCGGCCAACTTTCTCCAGCGTCACACGATTACGACCGGCACGTGATACCGTCGTCTTCAAGGAACGTCTGCTGTATCTTCTTCAGCCGCCGCTAGAGACCCTGTTTAGCAACAAGGTGGAACTGCCCTTTCAGCCGTTTCCATACCAGGTGGCCGGTATAGCCTTTTTAATGCCCCGACATCACGCGTTAATTGCTGACGAAATGGGGCTAGGCAAGACCGTCCAGGTAATCGTATCGCTGCGACTGTTAATGCAAGCGGGAGTGCTTTCGCGAACGCTGATCGTATGCCCGAAGCCATTGGTCATCAACTGGACGCGCGAACTTAGGCTCTGGGCACCGGACATTCCTTTTGAAGTCATCGGAGGGGACTATGAAACGCGGAAATATACATGGCAGATATCCAACTGCCCCGTCAAACTTGTCAATTATGAATTATTGGCACGCGATATCGATCTAGTCGATTCCGAAGCTATTCGCTTCGATCTGGTTGTTATTGACGAAGCTCAGCGAATCAAAACTAGCGGCTCAAAGACCGCGCAAGCAGTCACCCGCCTTCGTCGCGAGCGTAGCTGGGCGATGAGCGGCACCCCTATTGAAAATCGTGTTGAAGATTTAGTCAACATTTTTGCATTCGCTGCACCCGATTTAATCCCAACCAACACTCCGCCTAAAGCTATTCCAGCGTTGACAAACGACTATATTTTGCGTCGCACCAAAGAAATGGTATTGGACGATATGCCTCCTCGTATTGTCAAGGATCAATACATCGAATTGAATCAGGCACAGCGCGAAGCGTACGATAAAGCTGAGAAAGAAGGCGTTATTGAATTGAACGGCCTGGGGGATACGATCACGGTCCAGCACGTTTTTGAATTGGTGATGCGCCTGAAACAGATTTGCAACTTCGACCTGAAAACAGGGACCAGTTCCAAGCTCGATCGCATCATGGAACTGATGGAAGAAGTCGCTGCCAATGATCGCAAAGCGATAATCTTTTCTCAATGGACAGAGCCTCTAGAACAGCTTGCGAAACATTTGAAGCCATTCGGGCCGTTACTATACCACGGCAAGGTGCGACATGCGCATCGACAACCACTGCTTGACCAGTTCAAAAACGATCCAAACAATCGCGTCATTTTGATGAGTTACGGAACTGGAAGCGTTGGGTTGAACTTGCAGTTCACTAATTATGTTTTTTTGTACGACCGTTGGTGGAATCCGGCTATCGAAGATCAGGCGATCAACCGAGCGCATCGACTCGGACAAAAATCAACTGTATTCGTGGAACGTTTCATTAGTCAGGATACGATAGAAGAACGGATTGCTGAAGTGTTGGATCTAAAAAGGGCATTGTTCAACGAAATGTTAGCGGGAAACGGTCCACCATCATCGTTGGGCATGACGGAAGACGAGATTTTCGGCCTGTTCGACATCAAGGCTCGTCCTAGGCGATAGAGCTTGTCGCGTCTACCGAAAATTGATTGAGAACAAAAAATAAATCGGAAGCCAAGTAATACGATAGATAGGTCAACTTATACTCACATATGTTGAAAGACACAACGATCGGAATGGATCATGCGCCGACGCCCGGTCCGAATGACAAATATGTCGAAGCACCATCGTTTAATCGTCTCGTGCTATTCCTTTCAAGATCATCAGAGCGTAAATCGTTAGAGACGGCGCTACACAACTTGCCGTCTCTAACGATTCACGCTCTGAATGTAGTTGTTCAACTTTACATTATGCCTAGGGTGGATTAGCTCAATGAGTTAATTTCCGGGAAGCCATAGGAGTTAGGGCGAACCATTCGAGTGCCGCTAACCCTTGGCGCTCGTTTCAAATATCATCCCAGATTTCAGGGGCACTCGATTTTTTCTTGCCCGAACGCGGTTTGACCTCGACGCCCTCGCCTGTTTCCAGTTCCTCGCGTTTGCGTGCTCGCAGTTCGACCCGTAACGCGCACTCGTGGAACGGTAAACGATCGCGAAACGTCCTCGTCAAGTAACGTAGGTAAGTATTGTCGAACAATAGAGTGCTATTCACGAACAACACAATATGCGGCGGATTCGTCGATACCTGCGTCGCATAATACGCCTTCGCACGCCGATTCATCCGCAACGGCGGGGGGTTCTCGTCTATCGCCTCGCGTAACACGCGGTTAAGATCACCCGTCGTTACTCGCGCCGATGCTTGCTTGTGAAGACTATTGGCCAAGTCCAACACTTGTTGCACATTCTTTCCCGTCTTGGCCGTGATGAACGCCAACGGCACATAGTCCAGACTTGGGAACACCTCCCGCAGGTAAGTAGTCATCACACCCGTCGGACGGGGCAGCATCAAATCCCATTTGTTCACAACGAAAATAGCCGTCTTATTCTGCTCTAACACATATTCGGCAAGCTGTTTATCCACCTTACTGACGGGCTGCATCGCATCGAAGAACAGCAATACCACATCCGCCCGGCGAATCGACCGTTCGGCCCGAGCCAGCGAGTAAAACTCCAAATCGTCCGCTAGGCTTTTCTTTCGACGTACACCCGCTGTGTCGATGGCTAGGTATGTTTTGCCGTCGCGATTGAAGCGTACATCGACGCTATCACGCGTCGTGCCGGCTACTTCGCTGACAATCATCCGTTCCGACTCGGAAAGCGCATTGATGAACGTACTTTTGCCAGTGTTGCGTCGGCCGACGATGGCCAGTTTCAGCACAGGATCAGCGGGCCGAGCCTCGATTGCCTCGGGTAGAGCTTTGTGAATCGCCTTGAACAGTTCCGCCTTGCCACGGTTTTGCTGCGCACTGACACACACCAGCCGATCCGGCCCCAGTTTGTAGAACTCCGGCGCGTTTGGCTCAATCTGCTCTGTGTCACACTTGTTGACGACGAGTAAAACCGGTTTGCCGACCTGGCGCAACCGCTCCGCGACGTTCTCATCCAGCGGGACCAGCCCAGCCCGACCATCGACGACGAACAGAATCAGATCGGCACGGTCGATGGCTAATTGAATCTGCCGCTCGACGTGTTCACTGAGATCTTGCGAATCGACAATGCCGATTCCACCGGTATCCATTATTTCGATGGGTTTTTCGTTCACCGAGATAATCGCGGTGATGCGGTCGCGTGTAACGCCCGCTGTCGGATCGACGATGGCAATCCGACGCCCCGCCAACCAGTTGAATAGCGACGATTTTCCAACATTCGGCCGCCCGACGATGGCGACGACAGGAACGGCCATGACAAAGCCTCCACCTGGAACTTGAGAATATGGAATTATACGCATCCTTTCTCGGATCGCCCAGAGGGGGACGCGCAGTTTCCGCGTTATTCTCCGACCAGCGGTAGCGACAGTTTGCGTCTCATCCGCCGTGGGTTGACGTACTGCCCCTGCCGGGTGCCGCGTCGCTCGAACTCCTCATCGACAGCTCGAAGGAAGTGATCTTTTTCGCGAACCCACTCCGGCGCGACCAGGAATTCAGGCGGTGCCTCGCCTGAGAGGCGGTGAATCACGCGGTCGGCCGGCGTGCGTTCGATGAAGTCCACCACCAGACGAACGTACTCGTCCTTGGTCAGCATGGGTATCCGGCCTTCCCGGTATTGCTTTTCTAAGGGTGTGTCGCGAACCACATACAGATTATGTAGTTTCACCCCATCCACCGGCAGCCCAGCCAACACATCGGCCGTTTCCATCATGTCGGCAGGACTTTCGCCGGGCAGTCCAAGAATAACGTGTGCGCACACGTCTAGCCCGCGCCCCTGGCAGCGATGCACGGCATCGAGGAAGGCGTCAACGCCGTGACCGCGATTCATCCATTCCAACGACCGGTCGTGTACCGTTTGCAACCCCAACTCCAGAAAAACCGGCACACGACTCGCGTAGTTTTGCAGCAAATCGAGTACAGCATCGGGGACAGAGTCCGGCCGCGTACCGATCGCCAGCCCTATCACTTGCGGATGGCCCAATGCCTCGTCGTAGAGTCGTCGCAGTTTTTCTAGCGAGCCATGCGTGTTGGTACCGGCCTGAAAGTACGCAATAAATCGCTCGGCTCGGTAGCGGTGCGTGAGAATAGTGACACCCCGTTGAACCTGCGCCGACACGGTCGAACGGGGCAAACGGCGATTGGGACTGAAGCTACGGTTGTCGCAATAGACACAGCCGCCGGTAGTGATCGTGCCGTCAACATTCGGGCAGGTGAAGCCCGCGTCAATCGTGACGCTCCGAACGCGACAGCCGAACCGCTCGCGGAGATACGACGACAAAGCCAGGTAACGACGACTCATACTTCTATTATAGGCACCGCTCTTTGACGCGCCCAGACCGCGAGCACGCGGCTCAGAGCATACGCCCCACTCCCTGAGAATCGCGGATTAGGTCCATTTCACCTGGCTGCTCATCTTACCCGTTCGCACCTAATTCGCGCAACAATCGCTTCACGATGACACGCAACTTTTTTTCGGCAGCGTTGGCCGTCGCGATGATATCTGGCAGGTTGATCGGCTCCAGAGCATCAGGTAGGCACATATCGGTGATAATCGACAACCCGACCGTCCTCATGCCGCCGTGTGCAGCGACGATGACTTCTGGCACGGTGGACATGCCCACGGCGTCTGCTCCCATTTGTCGCAAAAAGCGATATTCCGCACGTGTTTCCAGGTTCGGCCCCGGCACCGCCACGAACACGCCCTGTTGACATGCGATCTTTTCTTCTAACGCGATCCACCTGGCTTTTTGGATCAATTCCGGGTCGTAGGGTCGGCACATATCGGGGAAACGAGGCCCCAGACGTTCATCGTTCGGCCCGCGCAATGGATTGTCCATCAGTAGGCCGATGTGGTCCTCGATTAGCATAATATCGCCCTTGCGGAACTGGGGATTCAGCCCGCCGGATGCGTTGCTGGCAATCAAAATCTCACAGCCCAAGGCACGCATCACACGTACCGGCATTGTGATTTGTTGAGCCGAGAACCCCTCGTAATAATGCACCCGCCCTTCCATGGCCACGACGGTCTGCCCGGACAGTCGGCCACACACCAAGCGCCCGGCGTGGGTCGGAGCCGAACTGACGCTGAAATGGGGAATATCGCAATAGGGTATCGTCGCCTGAGCTTCGATTTCTTCCACCAACCCACCCAGGCCGGTTCCAAGAATGATGCCAACGCGCGGCTGGCCGTTCCACTTGTTCCGAATCGCTGCCGCGGCCTGTTGAATTTGGTCGTACATAGTAGTTGAGATAAAGCCCTACAGGGGTTAGGTTAGGGAAGGCCCAACGACACCGGTCGTCGGGGTATTGGTCTGCCTAGTTAAGAGGTTGACGCACTCACTCGGTTTTGGTGACACTTACTTTTTTGACTTTTCCTCAATTTCTGGCGGACGATAGTTGATCGCCAGACGCATGATGGCAAAACGCCCCGCCTTGTAGATCAGGAACAAAAGTGGGATCGTGGTCCATAACTTTGTGTAGAGTGCCACCGCCAGAATGGACCAGCTTTCCTTATCGCGTTCTGGATCTAAACCCATCCAGCCTTGGAGTGGCCCCCAGTGGATGATAATCCAGGCGATCATCAGCACCGTCGCAATCGCGCAGGCGATCCCCGGCAACAGCCAAAAGAAAACGTCCCAACCGGTCACATCCTTGACCTTGCGTGTACGTCGTTTCTCGCGGGTCAGGGTGTTGAACCCGCAATAAAGACAAATAATCGCATCTTCACTTTCCATCAGGTTCGCGCATTCGGGACAACGCGCCGAGAGGTCCTCGAATGTCATGCCATAGGGGTTGGCGTCTTCGTCGTCGGCCTTGCCCGGCTTTTTCGGTTCCGGTTTCGACGCCGGAGGGGGAGGGACTTCTTTTTTGGGTTCTGGTTTGGGGGAAGCAGGCTTCTTTTTAGGAGCCTCTTCCTCGATTTCTTCAATTTCTTCCATCTCGACGAGCGCGACGAACGCCGCCCCGCAGCCCTTGCAGCGGATTTTTTTTCCCTCGACTTCGGGAGGGGCTTTCATCTGCTTGTCGCATTCCGGACAAACAATCGTGATCGATGCCGGCATGGGATTGACTCGATTGCTAGTTAGTTCAGTAAGGTACAGGATAGGATGCCGAACCATTTCCAGCAAGCGAGGACGACGCTTCTCAACGATGAAATCGGCAAACAAGGCACAGTCACGTCGTTTTATCGACTCAACCTCCTTTACAATCCTATCATGACAATGCTACTCTAAAAATGGAAAGTTTCGTGTGAATTCGATGAATCCGGGACGTTCTTTCATTCATACTGCGATTCCGAGTGGGAGATTGGGAGGTCCCCCTTCCCCCGCCTGGTTCCCCTACCCTCCGGCTCGACTTCGCGCGTCTTGTGTTACCCTCTAGAGAACCACCATGCCTACCTTCCGCATGTTGCTCCTCGGCCTGCTGGCCACCTCACCGCTGGCCGCTCAAGAACCAATTCGCTTTGGCCGCACCCCGGACATTTCACCGGACGGCAAAACGGTCGTTTTCAGTTACCTCGGCGACATTTACGCCGTCGAATCCGTAGGCGGCGTGGCACGAGCCCTCACGACGCATCCTGCCCACGATATGAACCCGGCCTTCAGCCCCGACGGCCGAAACGTCGCATTCAGCTCGAATCGCTACGGTAGTTACGATGTTTTCGTTGTCCCTACCCGTGGCGGAAGACCTCGTCGTTTGACCTTCGATTCCGCCAGCGACATGGTATGCGGCTGGACGCCTGACGGCAGTGCGATCTTGTTCGCCTCGCTCCGCAGTCCTGCATTTCCGTCGAATTTCGAGCTGTATTCCATACCGTTGGAAGGCGGTCGCGTCACACGAATCGGCGCACCCGAGGCCAAGGATGGTGCGTTCTCGCCACGCGGAAACCTACTGGCCTACGTCCGCGGGCCGGGTGCCTGGTATCGCAAGAACTATCGCGGCTCGTCCAACGATGACCTATGGATAGCGAATGCCGACGGTAGCAACAGCCGACGCTTGACCGACTTCAACGGACAAGATCACTCCCCGATGTGGTCCCCCGACGGTTCGACTTTGTACTACGTCAGCGAATGCGCAGGGACAGCCAATGTTGTGCGCCAATCGGTAACGAACGGCAGCAAGCCGACGCCGCTCACCAACCACACCGACGAAAGCGTCCGCCGGGCACGTATCAGCCACAACGGTGAAACTATTGTTTACGAGTGCGGATTGGATTTGTGGGTCGTTGGAACGAAGGATGGCGACAAACCGCGTAAGTTGGCCATCGAAGTCAATGCCGACGACAAGGCGAACAACCAGCGAGTGACAATGTTCACGCGTGGAATGACCGAGTTTGCCCTAACTGCCGACGAGAAGTTCGTCGCTTTTTCGCTTCAAGGCAAATTGTTCCGCGCCCCCGTCGGCTCGTCAACGGCCAAGACCGTGCAGATGACCACGGGAGCCTGGATGGATCATGGGATTAACTGGTCGCCAGACGCTTCAAAAATTGTTTTTCTCAGCGATCGCAGCGGGCATGAAGATATTTATTTGCTTGAGGCCAACGACCTGGACCATCCCAAACTCACCGAAGCGCATACTTTCAAAGTCACGCGACTGACCGATACCAAAGAACCCGAATCAGGCGTGTCTTTTTCGCCGGACGGCAAAAAAATTGCTTTCCTGCGCGGCGGCAAACTGTTCACCATGAATCCTGACGGCAAAGAACTCAAGGAAGTAATCAAAGACGTACAGGTTTTTGATTACGAATGGTCTCCGGACAGTAGGTGGTTCGTTTACGCGCGGCGGGATGGGTCTTTTGCCAGCGAGTTGTATATGGTGCCAGTCGGAGGGCCAACTCCAAGCGATCCGATTCGCAACATTACCCGTCATGCGACGTTCAACGCCGGAGTGACTTGGAGCCAAAACGGCAAAAAGATAGCTTTCGTTGGTGAGCGTCGCGGTACGTCGAATATGATTCATGTGCTGGAACTCGAGAAACCGGCCGGCCCTGGACCGTCCTCCTCGGCGGGCACGCCGGCTGTGGGAACTCGTGCGCCCTTAGCGATTGATTTTGAGGACATTCACCAGCGCGTCACCAGTTTGCGAGCCTTCGGGGATGTCGCGACGATCTCGCCCGATGGTTCCAAAGTTGCCTTCCGCGATCCGTCCACACGCGATCTCTTTATTGTCACGACGACTGGCGGCAGCCTGACTCGCATCACCACCGGTGGGTTGATGCCGCGCCAGATTGTCTGGTCGAAGCGACGGTCGATTGTCGGCCCCTCTATCGAACTGATTTACTTCCTTGATGCCGAAGGGAATCTGCGGCTTCTCAACCCGGCAGGAGGCGAAGCCAAACCGGGAACCGCCGTACCGTCGTTGCCGTGGAAGGCGCGGTTGACGGTGGACATGCAAGAACTGCATCAGGAAATGTTCGATCAGGCTTGGCGATACCTTAACGACCATTTCTACGACGACAAGCATCACGGTAGCAACTGGGACGACGTTCGCCGTCGCTATCGGCCCGTGGTGCCGCACGTTGCCATGAAGGAAGATTTATACGCCCTCCTGTATCTGATGATGGGCGAACTGAACGCCTCGCACCTCGGAGTAACGGGCACACCAACACTACCCGATGAGCAGACAGCCGAGCTTGGTTTAATCTGGGACGAACGCTATCGGGGCAACGGTCTAAAGGTCGCGGAAGTGCTGAAACGTGGCCCGGCGGATCATAAGGGCAGCGCGATCAAGGCGGGCGATTTCGTGGTGAGCATCGACGGGACCGACCTGACACCCAGTGAGAACGTGTCGAAGTTGCTCAACGGTAAAGTGGGCGAAACGGTTGTTCTTCAAGTGACGGATAATCCCAGCGATCCCAAAGCCAAACGGCGACGAGTGGAATTGATCGGAGCGACTCGCGCGAACATTGCCGAGCGGATGTACGACCGCTGGGTCGCCCGAAACGCCTCCAGGGTGAGCGAACTATCCAAGGGCAAATTAGGATATATTCACATCCCAAGTATGGACGAAGAAGGGTTGGATCGCTTTGTGCGGTCGCTGTACTCGGATAATTATGACAAGGACGCCATCGTCCTCGACGTTCGCTTTAACGGGGGCGGTTTCACCCACGATCAGGTCTTAAACTACCTCGGCAGCCGCGAACACACCGTTTTCAAGATGCGCGACGGTGGCTCGGGCCTCGTGCTGCGCTCTAACGACCGCAAATGGCACAAGCCGTTGGCTCTACTCATCAACAACCGCAGCTATTCCGACGCCGAAATCTTCCCTAATGCCTTCAAGACGTTAGGGCTAGGCAAGGTGGTCGGCGAACCGACAGGCGGCTTCGTGATCGGCACTTCCGCGCTGCGGTTGGTGGATGGCTCGATGTTCCGCATCCCTCGAATCGGTGTCTACACGCTCAACGGCGTCAACATGGATAAAAAAGGCGTCGATCCCGATGTTCTGGTTGTGCCTCACCCCGATCAAATCGCCAAGGGGCAAGATGCGCAACTGGACAAAGCCGTTGAGGTGTTATCGGCCGACGTAAATGTCTGGAAGCAAAAGCGTACAAAGAGGGACTGACCCCTCAGGCTCAGAGACGGAAACATTGGTGACGGCCCATCGTACTCCGCAATCGCTGACGCTTCCGGCTCTGACAG
>RGDT01000096.1 GCA_009918525.1 Planctomycetia bacterium | reverse complement strand
TCTCGTCCTTGCCGTCCGGTCCCTTCTTCGGCTTGGCGCGGAAATAGTCGTCCGTGACGACGCCTAAAAGAGTTTCCAGCTTGCCGAAGTCTGTATTGGAGTAACCATAGCGACCGGCTTTATAGGCTTCCTTGAACCGAGGCAGATAGTAAGAATTGGCGACACCCACACCGTACCACGGAGATTGGAGCGGAGCCTCAAACAAACTACCCATGCCGAACTGAATCCATTCCGGCGCGTGGACCTTGGATGCGAGCATTCCCGTCACCAACGGAATTTGCCGTGCTACCTCGTGAGTCGTAGCATTCATTTCCCACTCATGCTCCAGCGCCTTTAAGAGCAACGCAGACGCTCGGGGTAGATGGGTTTCATCATCTTTCTTGGTTCGAGGATAGCCAACCCCCTTTTGCCCCCGCAAAATCAGGGTCCGATTGATGCCGTCTTTCCAATAGTCGTTGGTCGAACTCTCGAACTTTTCGTATTGCTCATCACCGCGACGACTGCTGAACACCGTCAAACCTTCACGACCGGCCAGGAAACTATCGGCAACCAATTGCCCAGAGGACAGATTGCGTTTCAGCTTCAGAAAATCTTCGCCAGCATCCGCCGGGACGAGGATCGAGACGAGCCGCTCCTTGGGCAAGGGCAGCGGGGCGACACTGTCTTGCATCATCCACCAGTAATAGATGCCGCGTAGGGTGCGTTCGAGCCGGTCGAGCTTGGCTTTGACCTCCGGGGCATCGTCAGAGACCGAGTTGTGTATGAGGGCAAAGTGATTATCAGGCTTTTGAACGACGCGGTAACCGGGTAGAAGTTTACCTTTCCAGGCAGAGGCGGCGTCACTGTTGGGCATGGGCTTTTCCAGGGCCGCTTTTAGCTGCTGGTACTTGAGGGCTTGGGGGCCCTTCTTGTCGATTTCGACAAGTTTGTCCATGACATCGGCGAAGCGGTTGATCTGGCCATACTCGAGTGCTTTGCGAGCTAACCCCAATAGAGCTTCGGCGGTCATTTTGTCTTTTGCACTAAATATCGAATCGTGCAAACGTGCATAGCGTTCCGTTGCCGTTGGCATCGGCTTGCCGTCCACATTCGGAACGAGGTTAACCTCGAAATTACCGAAATTCTTTTGAAGCGCAGCTCGTCCACCCCATCGGTGAGTGAAGTAGAGCGGCTGGCCTTGCTCAAAATACTTGGCGTAACCGGGAACAGTACATTTCACTTCGACAACCGCAACGACAAGCGTGGCAAGCTCGTCGGCCGCTTCGGTATCAGAAATCATACCTCCGATACCGCCGGGCATTCCAGGGCCGCCCATGCCCGGCATGCCAGGGCCGCCCATGCCAGGGCCGCCCATGCCAGGCGTTCCGCCACGCGGTCCTCCACCCATCATCCCCATGCCGGGCATACCGCCACGCGGCCCGCCACCGGGACCGCCCGGCATCCCAGGCCCAGAGGGGCCGCCCGGCATCCCAGGCCCACCCAACATCCCAGGCCCGCCAAGCATGAAGCCACCACCTACCATGCCGGCACCGGGGGGTTGTTGCGCGTTGGCCCCCAGATTCGCGATTATCACCACATACTCCGCCCTCGTTAGGTTGGTGATCACACCAACGGCCGCGAGAGCCAATAACATTCGCTTCATGATCGGGTTGCTCCGGTTACAGCTTCCCCTAGACAGGTATATCTATTGTGGCGAGTAAAAGCCTCCTAGGCAATCGGAAACCACCGAAGACGAGCAAATTTAATCTCTTGCCGGACGACTATAATCCCCTAGTCAAACGCTCGCCCCCCAATCGCAGTAGAGGAGACGCCGATGAGCTTCAAGCTAGACCGCGTTCACGTTTGGGCCGCCGAGGTGGCCGACCAAGCGGGCGGGGTGGCCATGAAACTGGCCGAACTGGCCAAGGCAGACGCCAATCTCGAATATATCTATACACGCCGACTGCCGGACAAACCCGGTGTTGGCATCCTCTACGTTGCTCCGATCAGCGGGCCTACCGTCATCAAAGCCGCCAAGAACGCCGGTTACCATGAAGTCGATCACCCGATTGTTATTCGCGTCGAGGGTGACAATGCGGCGGGACTGGGGCATCGTCTCACTCACCAATGGGAAATCGAAGGCTTAAACCTAGCTGGTATGATGCTTGCAGTGCTGGGCGACAAATTTGTCGGGTATGTGCAATTCGATTCGATGGACGACGCCAATCGAGCGGCTGCCATTCTGGGCGATCTGGGATCGACCACGAACGCGAAAATTCGCTAACGGGGGCAGGATCAGGTCATCGCGAACGGCTCACGACGAGGGGAAAACGTACCAGCCCCGCGGTTTTTGTTTCGGGGCCGTCCTGCGTAGGGGAGAAGGGAAGATGGATGCCGGCTCGGTAACGACTTGGCTTCGTGCCCTTTCGTCAGGACAGGGTGAAGTCGCTCAAAACCTCTGGGAACGCTACTTCGCGCGTATGGTTGTTCTGGCCCGTAACAAGCTTCGCGCCTCCGCCAGCCGTGCTGCCGACGAGGAAGACATCGCCCTGTCGGCGTTTCACAGTTTCTTCCGTGCCGCATCCGAAAAACGCTTCCCACGACTGGCTAACCGTGACGACCTTTGGCAAGTGCTTGTGGTACTGACCGCTCGCAAAGCCATCGACCAACGCAAATACGAAACACGCCAGAAACGCGCGGATACGGCCACACGTCCTCTCGATGACGCCGCCATCGACACCATTGTGGGCACCGACCCGGACCCGGCTTTTGCTGCCATGGTCGCCGACGAATTCCGCGTACTGCTTGAGAAACTAGGTGACGAACAGCTGCGACAGATTGCCGTCCGCAAGCTGGAAGGATTCACGAACGACGAAATCGCCGCCGACCTGGGTTGTACGGTCCGCACGGTCGGCCGACGTCTCGCCTTGATCCGTGACCTATGGGAAGGCAGTTCCTCCGAAGGGACAGAGAACAGCGATGAGTCCCGCTGACCCAACCTTCGACCAGTTGTCGTTGCCCGCCAAGCAACGTGTGGACGCGGCTTGCGCTCGCTTCGAGACCGCCTGGCGTGATGGTCATCCCGACCTGGCCGCTTATCTTGGTGAAGTCCCCGAGGCCGAACAACCCGCGTTACTGTTGGAACTGTTGATGATCGAGTTGGAGTTCCGTCGTCGTCAGGGCGAATCTCCGACGGTGGAGGAATACCTTGTTCGATTTCCCGCTTCCGAAGCCGTCTTGCGTCGTGCTCTACGCTCGCTACTTATGGAAACCGATCCGGACGCTGTCTCTGAAGAGGCTTCAGAAAAACAGCAGCCTTTACCGCCTTCGGTACCTGGGTACAACATCCTTCACGAACTCGGACGCGGCGGTATGGGCGTCGTGTATTGCGCCCGCCACACGCCGCTGAATCGAGTGGTCGCGCTCAAATTCATCCTTCCCGGCCGACAATCCGACGCCCAACAACGTGAGCGATTCCGCCGCGAGGCCGAGGTAATCGCCCGGCTGCGCCACCCCAACATCGTACAAATCTTTGATTTAGGCGTTACAGACGCCGGTTGCTATCTCACCTTGGAATTTGCCGACGGCGGTAGCTTGCGACAACGGCTCAACGGCTCGCCGATGAATCCCGTGTTAGTGGCCCGGTTGATGGAACCGCTCGTTAGGGCCGTCATGCATGCGCACCGCCACGGCGTCATCCATCGCGACATCAAGCCCGCGAATATCCTGCTATCGATCAGCGGCGATTCGATCTTTGCTGACAATCGGCCACTGCCTGACATCTACACACGAGGCCAAACCCTCTACCCGGTTCAGCCAGTGTCGCTGCGGGACTGCACACCGAAATTGTCAGATTTTGGGTTGGCTCGATTGCTCGGAGGGGACCCATCGGGGGAGACGGCTGCTGCCGGTACTCCGGCGTATATGTCCCCGGAACAAGCCGCGGGTGAAGAGGCTTGCACCCCTGCCGTAGACATGTGGGCGTTGGGCGCGACGATGTACGAATTGCTGACGGGCCGACCACCGTTCAAAGGAGCGAGTGCTCGTGAAACGCTGCGACTTGTGCTGGAATCCTTTCCCGTGCCGCCACGAACGATTAATCCGGCCATACCTGGGCAACTCGAAGCGATCTGCTTGAAGTGCCTTCAGAAAAACCCCGCTGATCGCACCATCACGGCACGTGATTTAGCTCAGGAACTCCACCAGTTCCTTCATCAGCCCCGACGCCTCGGTTGGCGTTGGTTATGGTCGGCCATGGCCGTATTGGTGGCACTTGCGGCCACGGCATACGCTTTGTGGTGCAGTCTTAGTTGGTGAAACGGGCCGCGAGTTTTGATTGTGTCAGAGCAAGAAGCCTGAGCGACGGCGTTAATAAGCTGGTTCGATCGAGGCCGACATGGAGCCTTTACAGTCCTTACTGCTAAACGGATCGGGACCGAAAGCGTGAATCTGATCGCGTTTAAGTTCGGCATGTTCCTTGGAGGTCGTGAGCACAATAACCCTACCGTTGAGATGGACTTCCTTGGCCATCTCGTAGCCCTTCTCAGGAGGATAACCAAACAATTGATTCAACATGACAATGACATACTCAAAGGTATGATCATCATCATTGTGTAAGATGACGTTGTAGGGAGGTTGTCGCCGTGTGCGTTCGTCTCGCTCCACCTCGGGACGGCCCGGTAGGGTGATGGTGTCGCTCATCGAACGGCTCCTTACGCTTTTCGACCGATTACAACAACAGTCATGTCATCGTGCGGATCACGTCCGGCAGCATGTTGTTTTACCGCCGCAACTAATTGTTCGCCTATTTCACGGGGGCCGGTCTTGCTGGCGGCCCTCACAGCCCGTTCGACTCCAGCATGTTCAAACGCCTTGCCCTGCACATTCATCGACTCATCCACACCATCGGTATACAGAATCAAACAATCGCCCGGTTCGAGTTTGACCTGACACGATTCAAACGGCAACCCCTCGATCATCCCCAATGGCGGTCCACCGAAATCTTTACCGCCGGAAGAATCTTTGAGTTCACCAGTCAACGGACGGTAAAGCTGAGGCGAGCTATGTCCACCTGATACCATGGTCGCGATATGCGTGACGGGGTCGATGACCACTGCGATGAGGGTCACAAACCGGTCGAGACTGCTGGTAAATTCGTAGAGCAGATCGTTCAGCTTGGCGACGGCCGCTTCCGGCGTTTTTTCCGAAAGCATCGAGAAGCGAATATCGCTGGATAATTTGGCCATGATCAACGACGCAGCGGCACCCTTACCTGCCACGTCACCGACGGCAACGACGAGTTTACCATCGGGCAGGGGAATATAGCCGAAATAGTCACCGCCCACTTCCTTGGCCGGTTCTGAGTATCCAAAGAAGTCATAGCCAGGGAGTTTAGGTTCCGTGCTGGGCAAGAAGCTCTTTTGTACCTTCCTGGCCAGATCTAGGTCGGCTTTTCTTTTTTCTTGTATGATCGTATCTTCGAGTAATCGTGCATTTTCGAGCGAAATAGCGGCTTGATTGGCTACAGCGCAAAGCAGTTTCAGATCATCCTGAGAGAATTTTTTGGAGCGGTCCTGAGTATCCAGTTGGATCACGGCGAAGGCATTGCCGTCGGCCCGACATAACGGGGCGCACATCACCGAGCGAATACGAAAATCGACGACCGATTGACTCAACTGGACGCGATCGTCACGGCTGGCGTCGTCGCTCAGGAACGCCTGGGTCGATTCCAGCGCACGTTTTACGATGCTACGACTGAACCGAGCGTTGCTTTCATCTGCCGCCCGACGAGTCTTGACTAGCCGCGGCTGAAGTTTGTCCCCTTCACCTGAAACGATCAAAAAACACCGATCCGCTTGTCGGAACAATGCAAATAAGCTATCGGCGATCTTCGGTAACAGCGATTGCAGTTCTAGCGTCCGCGATAAATTGTTGGTAATCTCGATCAGATGGCGAAGCCTCTCGGCTGGTTGTTGTTCCAACAGCGAGCCGCCCGCTTGATTGATCGTTGCTTCGACGGTCGAGGAGCTTTCATCAATCTCGTCCTCTTCTCCGGCCGAATCGGCTTGATCGAGAAAGCAGGCAATAAAATCACAGATGCGAATGCGGTCGTTATTCTTCAAAGCCGTGCGGGTGCTAATCGCCTGATTGTTGACGAACGTTCCGTTTCGGCTCTGCTTGTCTTCGATAAAATATTTGCCAGAAACACGCAAAATCTGGGCATGTTCGCGACTGACAGAGGTGACAGGGATGACGATTCCGCATTCAGGATTGCGTCCCATGACGAATTTATCGCCATCGAGGGAAATGAAACTACCCTCACTGGGTCCCTTGAGGATCTGTAACTTAGCCATCGAACACCTCGGTTAGATGTCGGAGCGCGATAGACGGTAACGATCTAAAGGTATCGCCTCTTAGCTATCTTAGCGGCTGGCTCCCGGCTACGCAAGCACCCGCAACCTATGCAGGCGAGCAGGGCGTGTCATCGCCCAGGTGAATAGTGAGATTCACCCCCAAGAAGTTTTTCCCCTTCGTGGGTCTGATCGGAAGCTCAGCCCGCCTTGCGATCTGTCTCCGGGTATTTGATGCGGTTGTGATACAATGCCGTTAATCCCTTGCACAACGCCTCTTCCACGCTGTTCAACTCGGTCAGCGTAAGCCCTGATTCCTCGAATTGGCCATCCAACAATCGCTTCATCATCATATCGCGAACTAACTTCCGCAGGCTTCCCGGCGTCGGTTGCACCAGCGAACGACTCGCACTCTCCACCGCATCGGCCAACATAACAATGCCTGCTTCGCGTGTCTGCGGTTTCGGTCCCGGATAGCGGAACGTCGGTTCTAATGGGTGCGGTACACCATCCTGACGCGACGGCGTGTTACCTGCTTCCTCATACAATCGCAGAGCTTCGCGGTAGAAATATTCCACCAGAGTTGTGCCGTGATGCTGCCCGATGAAATCCACGATGGGTGTCGGCAAGCGGTACTGCTCCGCTAGTGCCACCCCATCCTTGACGTGTCCAATGATGATCAGTGTGCTCATCGCCGGTTCCAACTCGTCGTGACGGTTTTCGCCGGCTTGGTTCTCGATGAAATAGTGCGGCTTAAGCATCTTGCCGATGTCGTGAAAATAACTGCCAACACGCACCAACAAAGGGTTGGCCCCGATGGCCTCCGCAGCAGGTTCGGCAAGCGTGGCCACGGTCATCGAGTGGGTATAGGTGCCCGGAGCGCGACGAACCAACTCTTGCAAGAGCGGGTGCGAACCGTCGCTTAGTTCCAAAAGACTCACATCGGTGACAATACCGAATACACGCTCGACAACAGGCAATAACCCACTAACCAGAAAGCCAGCCAGCGTACCCCATACAAAAGAACGCCCAGCGTCGATGAGGATCTGCTTGACGTCCTGCTCGCCGTACAATCCTGATGCGAAGGTCATCGCGACGTAGCCAATCCCCGCCATAGCCCCGACTTCGATCAAACGCATTCGTGTGCGAACGTGCCGAAGGGACAAAATCGCCATCGTCTGGCCGCCCATCGCTACCAACAGGTCGCCCACCTGTCCCCCGAGTGCCACAATCACCGTTAGCGTCAGACTCAACGACATGAGCAAAGCGAATTGCGGGTTGTAGGCAATGGTTAAGATCATCGCCGTCATCGTCAACGGGATGAGAATGGCCTGCCAACTCATCGGACTCAGCACCACACTGAACACCACCGTCAGCAGCACCAAACCACACACGCACAACACTTTGCCCAAACTCTCGGCCAGTACCGAATGGAACCGGATTACATATAAGACGGCCACGGACGCCAAGAGACTGAACACGAGGAACAACGCTGCCGCTCGACGCAAACGATCAAGCGCGCTCTGACTATTGTTAAACGCACGATCTTCGACGCGAAGGTAAGCCAACTGTTGTTCATTGATCGGCTGGCCTCGTGCCACCAACAACGTACCGGGCAAGTAGCGTTCCATCACGGGAGCGACCGCCCTGCGTGCGGCCTCACATTTCTCGGTGTTCGTTCGTTCGTCGGGAGCGAGATTTTCGAGAGCATCCTCCTGCTTGCGACCCGTTTCGACGGCGTCAATGATTTCGAAATAGACGCGAGCGCGAATATCATGCGTTGTTGTTTGACCTAAACGATAAGGCTGAGGCGCACCCCACAAGTACGCTACCGCCGTTACGGCTAGGGCCGTCATCAGGACGGCGACGAGGCGAAGTTGGACGGCCGTCTCCCAGAGACGGGGAAGGACAGGTTCATCGCTTCGGGATGAACGGCGTCGACCGTCCCATTGTCCGATGCGAGACGATTTACGAGAGGACGCAAACATATCCTCGATCGAGCCTCATGGAGCATCGTGCCCCCGGCTCGGATCACTCCTTCTTCCTTTTGGGGCGTTCTTCCTCGTACGCTTTGAGTACCCGTTGGACCAACGGATTGCGTACAATGTCGGATTCGTCCAGGTGTACGACGGCCAACCCGCTGACGCCAACCAATCGGGAGATGGCATCGCTCAATCCGCTGCGGGTTTTAGGCGGCAAATCGACCTGCGTCACATCGCCGGTCACGATGATCTTTGACCCTGTTCCCATTCGGGTCAGAAACATCTTCATTTGCGGTACGGTGGTGTTTTGACCTTCGTCAAGGATTATCGCCGCGTGCGACAACGTCCGGCCTCGCATGTACGCCAGCGGGCAGATTTCGATGATGTCGTTTTCCATGTAGCGTTTGACTTGTTCCGGCTCCATCATGTCGTTAAGCGCGTCGAACAACGGACGTAGATAAGGGTTAATCTTGGCGACGAGGTCGCCAGGCAGATAGCCGAGCCGTTCCCCGGCCTCAACGGCGGGACGAACGAGAATGATTTTTTTGATTTGTTGGCTACGAAGCCAAGAAACGGCCATACCGACGGCGAGCCAGGTTTTACCGGATCCGGCGGGGCCGACGCAGATCGTGAGGTCGTGTTCGCGCATAGCCTTGACGTAGCGAGCCTGGCCATCGGTGCGCGGACGAACGTAGCGACTACCGCTAGGGGCGTCGGCGGGCTTGTCCCCACCCGGGGCAATGGGTTGGCCCCCTTGCGTTATCACTTCCAACACAGTTTTGACGTCCTCGGCCGTCAAGCTGCCCTGACGTCGAAGCATTGCGCGAAGCTGGGCAAAGACGCGTTGAGCGTTGGCAACCTGGTCGTCCGTTCCCCTAAGAAGAATCTGATCGCCGCGACCAGTCAGCTGTTGCATCCCCAGAGCGGTACGAACTTCCTTAAGAAAGTGATCACGACTGCCAAACAGAAGGATGGCTTCATCACGGCTGTCGAGTTGAATAGTAGTCTCACTCATCGCGACCCTTCGGAAAGAACCGATACGCGACCCCTTGCGCAATACTCCAAGGACACCGAAAGAGCAAGGGGAGGTTCACGAAGAGAACCGCAGATAGTTGCTGCGGGGTAACCCACTGACCGATATTGGGAGCTTCGATTAATCTGTTTTATCACCATGTATAACACCCACCGTTAGGCATCGGCGGCTTCAATTAGTAACATTAATCGCCATTCTCGCTTGCCCCCCATCACTTAAACCCCCTTTGCCGTGCGTCCTCCCTCTGTTTGCCAAGCAAGATAACGCTCACGAACGATCATCAACGCCTCATCTACTGTTGAGACGCACCTTGGAATTGTCAAGTCTACGTCGTTTGCCAGCGGTGCGGGAACGTCCACCATGTACTTTTTTGCCCATTCCACTAACTCTTCCCACATGGGGCCGATCATAATCAACGGCACGCCGTACAGTTTGCGGACCTGCAATAACTGCCAGACCATGAATGTCTCCAAAGCGGTGCCGATTCCACCGGGTACGACGATAAAGGCATCGCTCATCAAAATGAAATGGTGTAACCGGGTAAAAAACGTGCGATGCGTGTACACCTGACCCACAAACGCATTAGCCGACTGCTCGAAGGGTAACTGGATGCGAATCCCAATCGACCCGTCACGGTCATCTGGGGCACCTTGAATCGCGCCTTCATTGGCCGCTTGCATCAAGCCAGGCCCCCCACCGGTGACGATGCGACATCCCATCGTGGATAGGTCGCGGGCTAATCGGCGGACGTCGTCGTAGGCGAGCGTGTCCGGTTGAATGCGCGCAGAACCGAAGATCGTAGCATAAAAATTTTTGAGACGTTTGGGCCTCAATCGAGTCAGATTATTGACCGTCTCCCAGAGATTGAGAACGCTTTGTTGGATAATCATCAACGTCGCGTCGGAATCGCTGAGATTGATGTTGTCTCCTTCATCGTGGACTACCATTTTCGCTCCATCAGGCGTTTACCGCCCTTTTCAATCGATTCACCACAGCCGTCAACACTTTGACACGAGCATACGATTTGTCTTCGGCCTCGATCAACAGCCAAGGAGTAGCCAACGTGCTGGTGCGTTCGATCATGTCGCAGGCGGCCGCCTCGTAGGATGCCCATTTTTCTCGGTTTCGCCAGTCTTCCGGCGTGATTTTGTACTGCTTGTACGGCGTTGTCTCGCGCTGCTCGAATCGCCGTAACTGCTCCTCGGGACTGATGGCCAACCAAAACTTCATCAGTAAGCAGCCCGATGCGGTGAGTTGCATCTCGAAATCGTCGATCTCGCCATAGGCTCGCTGCCATTGGTCCTCGGACGCGAAACCTTCGACCCGTTCGACCAGGACGCGACCGTACCACGAACGATCGTAAATCACCGTACGGCCGTGCGGCGGTAAATGTCTCCAGAAACGCCAGAGATAGGGACGAGCTTTTTCCTCGTCGGTGGGAGCGGCCACGGAGATAACTTGATAATCGCGGGCGTCCATCGCCTGTGTCAAGCGACGAATCGCCCCGCCCTTCCCGGCGGCGTCGGGCCCCTCGAACACCAGTACGAGCGAATGATGACTGGAACGCAGTTTTCGCTTCAGTCGAGCAATCTCCGCCTGAAGTTCGCCTATGCGTTTTTTGGCTTTGTGCGGTTCACACCTGAGTGTCAAATCAAGCGTATTGATGACGTTACGCTCGGCCGGCAAGACGGGCACTGGGGTCGGGACGTGGGGTAAACGAGCCTTTTCGTGGGTGAGGCGTTCGGCGATGGCCTCCAGCAGAATGCGTCCGACCGTCAGATGGCGATAGCGTGTGTCTGTTGCCTCGACAAGATGCCACGGCGTGCCGGCTGCGGTGCGCGTGATGAGGTGTTCGGCGTGGGACAGAAAACGGGAGTAACGGTCTGCAAGTTTGCGGTCCAGCCGTGTGACGCGCCAGGCCGTAGCCGGATCGTTCTGCAACTTGCGGATATGGCGGTGAAGTACCTGCTCAGGTAGGTGGAGCCAGATTTTGACCAGCAAGACGTTCTCGCTTAACAACATGCGCTCGAAGTTCACATAGGCGTCCAGATCGTAATCCAATTCGCTTACGGGACCTTTGCCCATCACCCGCCGGAGGAAAGGCGCACCGTCCCAGCCGCCGAAAAAGATGCCGATTTTTCCCGCAGGGGGCAACGCTCGCCAGAATCGCCACATAGGGGGACGTTGACGTTCCTCGTCGGTCGGTTCGCGTTGGGCGTGCGTCTCGATACCGCGAGCGTCGAGCCATTCCAACAGTTTGTTGACCGTCTCCGATTTACCCGCCGTCGGCAACCCGGAAATGACCAGCACGACCGAGAAATTAGCGGCGGCCAGTTGCCTCTGCATCTCGACCAACGCCGCACGCAGGGGTCCGACCTGCTGTTTATAGTCTCGTTTGGCAACCTGATTGCCTAGTTCAGCTGTCTCGAACATACCCCATCCTCGTCGCGGTGATCATTCCATCCTGATCGGTATTGAATTTCTCTATCCATAGGATATAGCCCGTGTCATGAACACCTTTACCGCCGTCTCCTTTGGCGTCGGGCTGCTGCTCGTCGCCGGCCTGCACGCTCAGACGCGCACGGCTGACCCCGTTAGCCGCCTCGACCGGGATAGAGCCGGTAACCCCGCCCTCAAAGGCCACGTCCTCGTTCTGGAAAACGAACGAACGATCACCGGCGACATTGAACGCGACGGCGACCGCTACCGCATTCGTCGCCTGACCGGCGAAACGACGGTACCGGCTATAGGCGTGTTACGCCTGTGCGCCTCGTTAGATGAAGCCCTGGCGTTCCTGCGCGGGCGAGCCAATCTAGCTGATCCCGACGAACGTCTACGACTGGCCGACTGGTGTCGGCAACATGGTTTACGCGATCAGGCGATTGCCGAAGTCGATGCCGCTCGGTCGCTACGGCCCGAAGACATCCGCATCCGGCGATTATGGACGGCACTGGTCGAATCGAAGAAACGCGCCGAAACGCCGACGCGACCCGTGACGCCGGAACCAACCTTACCACGAGTGGAGGTCGATGCCGAGACGCTAGCCACTTTCGCTGTGAAGATACAACCGATTCTTATGAATGCCTGCGCGTCGTGTCACAGCGGCGAACGCGGTGGTTCGTTTCATCTGCGTCACCCGATTGCACCCGGTTTGACCGACCGCCGGGCCATCGATCAAAATCTCGCGGCCGTTGCCTCGTTGGTCGATTCGTCGCAACCGGGACGTAGCAAGTTGCTGTTGAAGGCAATGACCATACACGCTCCCGGCATGGTTGCGCCGCCGTTGCGAAAGAGCCACGCTGCGGCCGTGCGGACGTTGGAATCGTGGGCAGGACAATTAGCGGCTAATCGACCCGGCAACCCAACGCCATCCGTAGCTAGTGTGGCGGATCGGGGCGTTGACACCCCCCGCTTGCCCGCTACCGGGGCGTTGACAAACCCCGCTCGCCTGTTACCGGGAAGCACCAGCCCGACGCAAACGCGATTCGGGGAGAATCGCCCCACGACGACGCCTAAAGAAAAAGAACCGGAAGACCCACTGGGCCCGGACGAGTTCAACCGCGAATTTTTCCCCAAGGGCAAACCCACCGGCTCACCCGACCGCTGAGTACGCTTCAGCGCCTCAAGAGTAAATGGCGAGCGGGGTGTGTCAACGCCCCGATTCGCCGTCCC
>RGDT01000095.1 GCA_009918525.1 Planctomycetia bacterium | reverse complement strand
GAGGCCAGCGCAGCCGACCTCGAGCAACTGATCGCGCAGGTGCGCAGAACAGTCGAGCAGCACTCGGGTGTGAAACTGCAAACCGAAGTGCGTATCCCGGACGGCGGGACGGTGGTACTGGGTGGCTTGAAGCGAATGTCGGAGGCGCGCACGGAGTTCGGCCCGCCCGTGCTGTCGAAGATTCCCTATGTTAACCGACTCTTCAAGAACGTCGGGTATGGCAAGGAAACCGAAAGTCTGCTCATCATGATCACGGCCCGCATTATCGTGCTGGCTGAGGAACAGGAGCGGTCCACCGGTTTCGTGCCGGCAGCAGCGATCCCAACGCCTTGATCGGGTAGCCAATTAGGCGAGTGAGGGGCGGAAGTTGCCTGAGTTGTCAAAAAACTCAGGGACTTCGGCCCCTCGCTCGTTTTGTGTCGGTCATTTGGATGAACCCCATGACAAAGACAAAAGCAGTGATTGTTTGCCGGATTGTCGGTTGCGGATTATTTTTTCGCTGATCAGGGAGGGAGTTATTATTGCCCGGTGGCCCGAGATACTAGATGCCGATCCACGAACGCGAGTAGGAAATTCGCTCGCGGTCGAAAACACCCAGTTGAAGTTGCCCGGCCAGGACGACGTGATCCGGTTGGCGAACGTTGAACGCCTCACTACCACGGCCCTCGATGATTATTTTGGTCGCGGTTGCCAACGCAGCCCCGCCTAACAAATCACGGCCGGCCAGCGTGGTGATAGCGCTGGCCGGTTGCGTTGCTGGGGTTTGATAGAGGTAGCCCATCCGCTCGACGGGTGCCCAACCTTCGGCGGCTCGCTTTTCATCGATAACATCCCAACAAACGTGATCGAGTGCGACCGGATCGGTGGCGAAGAATAGTCCCTTGTGTCGCCACGTTCCCCAGGTTCGATTCCAGCAACCTGGACCGCCTTCATAAACACCGATTAGCCCATCGAGGATATGCAGCGTTGCCTTGTCGCGTAGACGTTGTTGCGACACACATTGCGGGATGAAGGTGTTACACTGGTTGGGCCCTAATACTTTACCACCGTCTCCGACTCCGTGCGCGATTCCGGCCAGGTGGCTGCGGGCCACGTTATTGTTCATGCCATGACTCATGTTTTTGAGAGCCAACGTCACTCCCGCCGAGCGATGGTCTTTCAAAACCGGCAACGTGATCATCTTGGAGATCATCCGGCTAACAATCAGAGACAGATGCGAGCGGAAGCGGCGATCGTCGCGTGCCGAATGTGATGGCAGGCAAAAGCCCATGGTAGTGAAAACATCGGGATCATAGCCCACGACATTTCGCGATACGTCCGACGATAATTCGGCGCAATCCGGATCGCGACCGCGAATGTCGAGTTGGAAGTTGGAATAGCTCAGCGCGCTGCACAGCCAACGGACGCCGGGTAATTCGCGTTCCACCAGGCTTTTGTAACCGGCATCACAAAATTCGTTGGCATAGCGCTCGAACACGATGATATTTTTCGCCGGAATGCCGCGTTCTATCAAGCAGCGAACTACCTTGACGACCAACTCGAAACTGGAGATCGAGCCAACCGCGTTTGGGACACGGCCTCCTTCCCCAGGCAGGGCTTTTCGTCCGACGGGATTGACCTTGATGCCGACGACGTCATCGCGATCAAAGAGGCTGCCCCAGGCGTTGACTGTGTCGCCGGGTTCGTAGCCGGTCAGATCGGCCATCCCGCGATCTACCACGGCGTTGACGGCGTCAGCGTCGATGATGTTGTCGGGAGAAACAGCGTGAGGGTGGCGAACTTCGACAACTCGTCCAGGGTAACGGCCGGGCATGGAATCGGAGGCGGCAATCGAGGAACGTTTCGTTGATGCCTCGGGACTGGAGGGCCGACCTGGCAACAGCAACGGTAAGTAACGCGAGCCAAGCACACCGCCCGCCAATCCTGCGGTTGCGCCGAGAAGGAAGCCGCGCCGCGTGACGCCGTGCCAAGGAAGAGAGTTGCTCATGGTGACCAGTACTCGGGAGATTAAGTTAGATGATAAATCAGCGGTAAGACCGGGTGAAGAGAAAAACAGGTCGGGCGAGGCGTTTGCGCGCCCCGCCCGCTATGGCAAACCATCGACGACGATGGAAATCGAGGACTTGCTCAGGCGGCTTTCGCCGATTTCGTATCCTCTGCAGGGAGAATGATCATCTTTCCCGGACTTGCGCTGACGGCTAGCACGGCCATCGTGGCGGATAACAAGAGAAACAGCCAGGTGTAGGAACCATAGACGAGTGTCATTTTGGCAAACGTGGGCGAGGCCCAGACCGTTTCGCGTTCGCCGCCTCCTCCTAGTCCGGGCAACAGCATTAACACGACCGATGCCGCTAGGATGCCCCATAAACGCGGTTGATGAGGCAGCCTATACGCCAGGACGATGAACGGGACGAGCATTGTGACGGCATGGTGTTTCCAGGTTCGTTCGCTGAACAACAACATGCCCAACATAATCAAACTATATTCCGCACCGATTCGCCAGCCATCGCGGCTTTCGGAACGACACGTCACAACCACGATCAGCCCGAACACCAACAATACAACCTTGGTCAGCAACCTTATCGTTTCGGGCGAAAGGGAGACAAAGTTATCATAGCGGGCCGGAGTTTCTACTTCGCCGTTGAAGATCACAAACGACGGAGAATGTGTCAACAAGCGGTGAGCCAGTCCTGGTAATGATTGATTGATGTGTTCGGCCGTCACTTTCCCTTCAATGACAAAGGGATGAACCATAACAGAGTACCAACTTTTGAGCTGTTTGAGATTGTGGTCCATCCCAAGCCGTGCAGCGGGAACGAAACCGGGGTAAAAGAACAGAAGCATTCCGGCAACCGTGCCGAGAAGGACACGCCAAGCTCGTTTGTAAGCGAAATAGGGAACGAGTAACGCGGGCGTGACCTTGCATGCGATTGCCAATGCTAGCAACAATCCTGCCGCACCGTCCTGCCGTGCCCGATAAGCGACCATGCAACCGACAACCAGAGCGAGGATGAACAAATTAACATTTCCGTGTGTCAGATCGTCCAGCACTGGTTTCAGGCAAAGTAATGCCGCCAACAGGCGTGCCCAAGGTACGAACGATTCAGCACTTCCCTCGACCAGCCGACACACCCCGTAAAACGATAGCACTGCCATCAGCACCTTGAGAGCGAACCACGTCATCGCTCCGCCCAAGGCCGGCAAATAGGCCAAAGGTTCCAACAAAACGGCCATGATGGGAGGGTTGGGGTAATTGTGGCTGTCGCTGATGTCTACGCCGTCTTTGAGGAGCAGGAGCTGGTGGCGCCAACGGTTGAACGCACTGCGGTCCTCAGCTGCCTTTGAGGCGGCCCGGAACCCAGAGCCGATGATAACGAGAAGAATGAGGGCATACAGGGTGCGTTCGACGTTCCTTGTCATGAGTTCACCTCGCCCTACGTGCCGTTAGTAATTAGTCACCGAAGAAAGAGAACTACCTCGCTCCTCACATAGAGGTTCCGGAGCACGACGATCCTACCGGCTATGGCAGAATGATGACAAGTGGAGAAGTTAGCGGTCTTGGTCAAAAGCCATTTCCGGGCCTTGCCTTCGGGGAAATCGAGGTCTATAGTTGATTAGAGAGGTAACGGAAGGCTGCAGACGACGAAACCTCTCTTATATGTCGCGGTGTGGAGCAGTTCGGTAGCTCGCCAGGCTCATAACCTGGAGGTCACAGGTTCAAATCCTGTCGCCGCAACTCAACCTGAGCTTATTCATTGCAGTATATGTTGAAAACCACTCACATCGAGTGGTTTTCGACAGTTGTCAACATCCAGCCATAAACCAACACTTACAACTTCTCCAATAGCGTGAATCTGTATTCCTTCAATCGGTTGCTCGTGTAGCAATCGCTTGGCATCTGTTGGATGAACAGCGGCGAGTAACTCAAAATCCTCACCATCTCCCAAAGCCTGTTGGAGCGTCACACCGGGCATCTTGGGGATGCGATCTGACCATAGCACTGCACCGCAGGCACTTTCTTTGCACAAACGCGATAAATCTAGCGATAATCCATCACTAATATCAATCATCGCCTTTAACCGCACAAGGCTTGATAACGCCAGCGCTTCGCGCACTCGTGGTATAAAATCCAGATGTTTACCCCTGATACTTCCACCGAGCGGCCCAGTCACGATCAACCAATCACCTACCTCTGCTCCACTCCGTCGCACTATACCCGCAGGCCCCGGTTCTCCGAACAACGAAATACTTATCACCAAAGGTCCATCCCAACTGTTCGTATCTCCTCCGACAATCGCAACGCCGAATTCATCCGCTCGCTCTTTCATTCCCCAGAAAAGTTCTTCACCGAGGTGACGACCGCCTCGACGCGGTAGACCAACACTCACCACCGCCGCCACTGGAATACCGGCCATGGCAGCGATGTCGCTGAGGTTGACGGCCATTGCCTTATGTCCGACCCGTAAAGGCGAAGCAGATTCGACTCCGGCGACTTGAATCGGGCTGTCTTCGAGGGTGAAGCAAGTTCCTTCGAGAAGCATGTCTGTCGTGATCAGACAAGCAGGTCCCGCTCCCCAAGTAACAGCAGCCGTGTCATCACCGGGGCCGATGAGAACACGGGGGGAACTGGGGATGCGTTGCCGTAGCCAGTCGATGTAAGCATTCTCGCCCTGCATGGTGATCAACCACCGATGGCGAGTATGGCAGCGCTAGCCGCACGACGGACACTGGCGTCGCGGTCGTCTACCAGTTTCCGCAAGGCATCGATGTACGGCTTAGCTTTTGACTGGAAGCGACCAACCAAAGCAGCTGATTCGCGGCGAATACGGGCATCGTTGTAGTCAAAAAGAGTCGCCAGGGTGGGCAAAGCGGCCTGACTGGCTTCACCGATTCCTTCGAGGGCGCGGATGGCAGCCAGACGGACTTCGGCGTCGCCAGTGCCGAGACGCTTTATCAAACTCGGTACCGCTTCACTGGCAGCAGGCCCGATCTGTCCCAATGCGTTCAAGGCAGAGATAGTCACACCCATGTCAGGATCTTCCATGAGAGTGACTAGATTTTGTAAGGCGGGTGCCGCATCTTCCCCAAGTTTGCCTAACGTCCGGGCGGCGATCCAGCGAACGAATAAATCTTTGTCGTTTAACATCCGGCTGAGGATCGGCACCAACGGCTTACCGAGATCACCCAGAGACTCGATCGCCTCGGCGGCGGAACGTCGGGAGCGCACATCGTCATCGACTCTCTGTTCACCGACCACCCGCGAAACCAATTCGCGAAGCATTTCATCGAGGTTGCTCGCTTCCGTAACAAACTCACTCTTGATCTTACCGTTGGTAACCCCTTTGGGCTTGGGAAGAACATTATCGGCAGCAACCAGTCCCAAGCCACTAGGGAAGGCCAGGATCTCCGTTTCACGGGTTTTCGTTTCGGATTTTTTCTCAGGTTTTTTCTCGGGGTCGTTCACGCTGGGGAACTGATTGCCCAGGTCTGACTTGATCTTGCCCAACACAGATTCTAGCTCAAGAAGACCGACACGCAGGCGACCCAGCGCTCCGATCGTCGCCCGAGCTTCGACTCGCACTGTTCCTTGGGTGTCAAAAGCTCGTAGACGAAGGGTTTCCGATAGGGCGATATACTGCTTCACCGCTTCATTTATGCTTTTCGTAACCTTCAACGAGTATAAGATGTCATCGCGGATCGACTCCGTCAGTTGCTTACCAACAACGTCCGCTAAGCGACCGGCGTCGGCACGGGCCGATTCTTCGAGTGCCTGGGCGGCTTCTTGTAAAGCACGAACAGAAGGCAGGCGTACTGCTGCGAATTCATCTTTCGCACCAAGACCCGCCACGGGGATGAGGCGAACGACCATCTCTGCCAGGGCATCGCGACTGATGGATATTTTCGTGACTGTGCGTTCGCGAGCGGTGACGCCCGGCTCGCTAGCTGTCAATCGCTCGACCCCACTGGTGGCGTAAAGCATCGCTTCCACACTTTCAGCGGCTGCACGACGAACTGCTTCGGGTTGGGATTTGTCCAGCAGCGCTTCCCAGGTCTCTGCCGCCGTTTGAACAGCACTGAAGAATCGAGCCAAAGCCCGAGCGGCTGCTATCCGAACTTCGTTGACTGTGTCGGGCGAAGTTGCCAGTTTGCTCAGGGTCCGACCGAGGGGTTTAAGTTCTCTGGCGAGGTCATCATCACTCAGAGGGTCGCCAGAGCCTGCGAGCGTCTCGGCGATCAGGTTACAGCAAGCCACCTGTTGGGCCGCACTGGTAGTTTTCAGGCTCCCGCCTACCGTCGTAATGAACCTACCAAGTAACCGAGTACGGGTCGGCCTTTCGATGGAATAAACTTCAAAATCAAAGTCTCCTTCACGGGCCGATGGTGAGAGTTTGGGACGATTCCATTCCAGGAGGAGCAAGGCTCGGCTTGTGTTGCTCAAGGAACTATCGAGACCGTCGAGAGCTTCCTGAAGTTTACGGGTATACATTTGTTTTGCGTCGGCTAAGCCATAGCGGGTGATGTTCGCAGGAAGGGCTTTGTAATCGTCGCTCAGGACTCGACGCAGTTTTTCGACCGGATCGGATTTGAAACGCTGGGCGTTCACTTGGGGAAGATGGAGGACTGCCACCAGGAAAAAAAGAGCAGCGCTTCGCATGACGTGGACTCCGGTAAATAACTCATCATTATTCTATCCGCCATTCATTGACTGGTTCTGCGATTTGATTCTTAGCTTCCGTATAGCTCACCCGATAGCATAGGCATATGCGCGGCTTGTCGGGCAGGTTCGTTGCGGTCATTGCACGCGACGTAAACAGAGATTTCTGTTCCGGATTGCTGCACTTGCTCGATTTCTCCACAGATAAATCGAAGATCGCATCGCCTTCTTGACGATGACTTTTTATTAATGGTAAATCATTGATTTTGATAGGTTTAAGGCGATTGTAGAGTCGCGGGGGCATCATAGAAATTGTGGTTGGCATCGAATTCGCTAGGAGTGAGCAGGGTGTGTCAACGACCTGATTCAACGGGGAGTCGGGGCACTGACAACCCCCACTCGCCGGAAGCGCAGAGCATAGATATGCTACAACTTATTTTACCTGAATCATCCATGTCCCATCAGACTCTTAATAGATTCGCGTTGCGAGCGGTGCGTCCGGCACTTAACGACTTGCGGTTTAAGGGTGATGCGGACGTGGTTACTCGTGACGAAGGGGTGGCCATCTGTATCGGTAACTACGAATTGACCCAAGTCGAATGCACGTCGCTGGATCATCCTTCGCTTTATCGTGCTTTCAACGCTATTCGCGTCGGTCAAGCTCGACGTAACATCGCTAAAAAGTAGTTTTACCTTTCCAGACTGATCGTGCTTCAACTTGAATCGCTGATGAAATAGACGATCTACTAAACGAGTCTGCCTGGCAAGACCTATCGACCTTTGTGTTGGTGGTTTGTTGTTCCCCTGCAAGTTTTCAAAAAGGCAATCGGTTTTTTGCGATAACGCCTCCTACTCAATATCTGGGGTTGTGTCTATCCGGGGCTTCTGGCAAGATGCGACCGCATTCTTAGAATCGGTAAAAGACGTAATTTTAACGGTGATTGTTGAGGGGGGTATCATGGCAGAGCCGAGCGAGAAAATCACCGTCTTGTATAATGCTCCTGTTCTTTCCGAGGATCATCCCGATTACATCTCTGAAGTTGAAGTTATTGACAATGTCGAGGCTGTTCTGGACATCCTTACGAAAGCAGGCTATCAAACCTCTTGTTTGGCGGTTGGAAATGATGCACAGAGCCTGATCGATGGTTTACGTACCCATGCCCCCGATGCTGTGGTCAATCTGTTCGAGGGGACTGCTGACAATAATGCCAACGAGCTTTATGCTGCCGGTATTCTCGAATGGCTCGGACTGAGTTACACTGGCTGCCCGTTTCATACCTTGGTCTTGGCACGTAGCAAGCATCAAGCCAAGCGATTATTTATGGCCGAAGGGATCACGACGGCCCCTTTTTTTGTCGTCGAGGACGGGATTGTGCCGGATTGTCCGCTGACTTTCCCATGTATCGTCAAGCCTACTCAACAGGACGCGAGCGTTGGGGTCGAGCAACAGAGTGTCGTCACGAATCTCGATGAGTTGCGGGCGCGAGTTCGATTCGTTTACGAGCAATTCGCCCAGCCCGTTCTCGTCGAGGAGTTCATTCTCGGCCGGGAACTAACGGTAGCGCTCGTGGAGATGCCGGACCTTCGCATCTTGCCTGGTACCGAGGTACTCTTCCCTACGGACAAGCAAGATTACTGGCCGATTTTAACCTACAGCGCGAAATGGGACAAACACTCGATAGAGTTCAACGCAACCGACTATCATTTCAAAGCGGAGTTAGCTCCCGATTTGCTGGCGAACATCGAAGATTCGGCCCGTCGTGCGTTCCGTCTCCTGGGATGTCGTGATTATGCCCGTGTTGACTTCCGTATCCGCAAAGGGGATGACCGTCCATTCGTTCTGGAACTCAATCCAAACCCTGATTTCGCCCCCGAACGGGCCTTGGCCAACAACTTATGGGCCGCTGGCATCGAGCATGAAGTCTTCGTTCGCCAACTCGTCGCCAATGCCTTAAACCGTCGCCTTGGCCCGACGGCGAACCGCTATCAAATTCGAGCCGCCAGCTAAGGAGGTTTCGTATGGCCGGTAAGCGAATGACTTTGAACGTTATCAATCTTGACACGGTTACGTTTGAGTGTACCTACGGTCGCGGCTGCGATGGCATTTGCTGCCAAAACGGTCGTCCACCCGTAGCCTCAGAGGAAGCGGCTCGGATCGATAAGAACTTGAAAAAGTTTTTGCCTCACCTGACTGAAAAGGCACGCAAGGCAGTCGAACAAGGTGGCTATCTGACCAAACGGATCAAGAGCGGCAAGCCGATGCTCCGCGTCGTCGGAGGGTGGTGCGTATTTTTCAATCGTGGATGCGTGTTACACAAGGTCGGAATGAACGAAGGCGACAAGTTCAAGTACAAGCCCGCGCCTTGTTCGCTATTCCCGCTGGAACGCGATGACGATCATGGCGATTATTACGTTCGTCAGCATGGCTACAAGGGCGAGCAGTGGGATTTGTTTTGCCTTGCTCCCAACGCTTCGAGCGTTCCGGCGGCCCAATCGCTCCAGGAAGAACTGGATTTTGCCCGTCGTCGATCACCTAATGGCTAAGCTGAACCTCAATACCACAAATACCGGGGCGTTTACACACCCCGCTCGCCTAACCACAAAAACCGTTGACCTAGAACCACCGACGCCTTTCGGCGGATAGTGGTGCACATTCTCCAACACCCTTCGGACTGGCATCGGCACATCAGGTTCCAGCCGCTTGCCTTTCATTTTTGACCTATATTTGCGCGGACCCACCAATGCAAACGGGAGGATGTGGTCATGCGACTGCTGTGCTGTCTCGTATTAGGATGGCTGTTGGTTGCTCTCGTCGGTTGTTCGTCTCGCGGGAATCCATCCGGCGTGTCTGAGGATCATTCAACCCGTCTATCTGATCAGTCTTCCGTGGATGTTCGGTCATGGCTTTCCCAGCCTCGCGCGGAATTGGCTCAGAAAGCGGAAAACTATCGGCAAATGGTACGGGGGATTGTTGAGCGTCACCGTCTCGCCCCTGCGATAGTCAGCCTGTTGCCACGTCTGCGCATACCAATCCGATGGGCTGTCTTCGAGCAATCGTCGTATCGCGCAGACAGGGGATTCTCGCTGCCCGATTATGTCCAGGGGGGGCACGACCGTGGCGTGGCCGATCATCTTGCACGCTACCGCGATCTGGATGCGGCAACCAAACTTGGTGCGACAGTCACCACCGGCCGAACCTATCCGCACGAATGGACACAAGCCGTCGCGGGGGCCATCTCAGAGGCGGAGTTGCGTCTCACCAGTGGCGATTACCAGGCGGCGGCTGACCTGATTTTCGTACATAAAGAGTTACTTGACATTCTCGACGATGAAGCGAAGAAATCCGACCTGGGACGGCTTCTTCTGTCGGAAGGGAAACGAGTTTTGTCCCAAGCTGCGCGTGCCTGGCGCGATCCCCACCACAATCAAACGGCACTGGCCGCAGATGTGGAGGACGCCTTGGCCCGATGGGGGGATGTGGTTTCGCCGCCCACATTTCCGGCACTGCAACGCGATCAACTATCTGCAGTCTGGGGAGGGCCTGTTGCCGGCCCTGCTGCTGTGGCCGTGAAGTCGGCCTGCACGCGGGTTTTGGATTTACTTGGTCCTTTGGTGCCGTCCGAGGGGGTCATCGCGGTGGGGGCCTTTTTGGACAATGCCGGTCGGCTCGCGGAAATTCAAGTTGCCTATCGATCCGGTCTCGACACACTCTATCCCGAACCGACCGATCTGGCGTACCGGTTAATCGAACGTGGATTGACGCCCGAAAAAGAAGAAAAGACGGGTGGGCACCAGCGACAGCTATTCCGCGAATCCCGGCTGTCGTGTGATGTCGTCCGGACCAACCGTTCTCAGGCTATCGGAGCCATCGTTCGCCTAGTACCCACGACGCACGATCTGAGCACTCCAGTCACCCTTTCCCGTGATGTTCGAGATTTCGGGCCTGTCCATCTTGATCGACTCTACGAGTCATCGCGATTGCGTCTTGATCCACAGTTGGTTGGACCTCCTCTGGTCGTGTTGCATAAACATACTCTGCAACGTCTTGTGGCCGGGCTGCAAGTGCCGTTGCCAATGTCGGCCAATGTGGAACGCGATGGCCTGCTAATCAGCAGCGTTAGTTTGATTTGGACGGGTAATACCGGTGTTGCAGAAACGGCCGAAGTTCTCGCTGGTTTGTGGAGTGCTTATGCAAGTCCCCAAGTCACGCAAATAGCAGACGGGGCGTCGTCTGCCCTGGTGTTGGCCTGGATGGTGGGGGATACCCGTCTGGAGCTTCGGTTGCCGTTTGATAACCAGCCGATGATGCTGATCGCAAGGGTTAACGGATTGAAGACCGACGAATCACAGCGCGTGAAGGCGGCGATAGAGCGCGATCGTGACGAGCGAGCCAAACGAATCGAAAACGGCCAGGCAGACAAAAGATTAACACCCGGCCCAGCGGAAGTAAACCGGATATTGCTTCCGCAACTTCGATTGGGCGCGACTCGTCAGGAGGTGGAATCCGCTCTCCCGACCGGAAAGGACTATCGTCGCCAGGATTTGGTCGATGGTGTGAGCGTCTTGATCGACAGTAGCGATGCGAAAGCACCTTTCTGGGCCAAACAGTTACTCGTCCGTTACTCAGGTGAGAAAGTCACGGAAATTCGCGTTCGCTATGTGGAGTTGGACGGGCTTCAACACTATAAAACTTTGTTAGCCGATCCCAAAATAGGGCCAGGTGACGAGCAGCCATGCGAATGGGCGAGCTTGTGGAATGATCTGCCGTCGGAGCGTATGAAAAAATGGGTTTGGCGCGACGACTTCACCGAGCGGACTTACCGTCGCTATGCCGGCGCAAGTGAGGTTGTTTGGAGAGTGGTTGATCAACCTTCAACCTTATGGCGGTTCGTTTCACTCGGCCCACAGTCGGGTTTGGGAGTTGGTTCATCGCGGTCGGATTTTGTGGCATCCTGGGGCCCTCCGGTAGCAACGCAAGATGGTGCCGTGGTGTTCCGCCAAGCAACAAACTCTCCTTATGGAATGGTTCTTGTATGGTTCGATGGCGCCAAAGCATACCGTCTCGCAGCTGTACATCGAGTGAAGCCAGTCAGCGAGGAGCCTGAAGCGGTGAATGCGGCGTTGATGCGAGTCTGGGCACGCGACCTGGATGGGCTGGGTTACCTAAGGCGGCAGGAAAGTCGTCGTGCCGACCGTCTTGGCGGTATGTATTGGCATGATGATGTGACCCGGGTTTATGCGTTTGTGCAGAATACGCCCGAAGGTTTACGCCTCATCACGGAATGGCAGGACTGGAGCCGCCTACGCTAGTCATCGTGACTCTTACGTTTCCTTGCGGGCGTGGCTCCTACTCGATACTCTTAATTTATCTGATAAGGGGTCCCACCATGAAGCGTTTCCTGCCTCTATGCCTCTTCCTCGTGCTGCCACTCATCGCCCAGACACCGGCCCCGCCTAATCCACAGGCTCCCAACCTTGCCGCGTTGCCCAACCTCGGGATGCAGCGCGGCACCACGGCCGATCTGGTGTTTACGGGTACGAATCTCGCCGAGGCGACCGCCGTTTGGACCAGTTTCGGCGGCAAGGCGACCATCACGGAGAACAAGACGCCGACGACGTTGAAACTCAAGCTGGAAGTGCCCAAGGATGCCCCGTTGGGGTATCACTTCGTTCGCGTCGCTACGAAACGCGGTGTCTCGAATGCCCGTCTCTTTTGCATCGACGACTTGCCCGAAGTGATCGAAACGTCCACCAATCGCGACCTCAAGAATGCTCAGCCGGTTTCCGTGCCTTGTGTGGTCGTCGGCAAGGCCGATGCCGAGGCAACGGATTATTTCAAAATCAGCGTCAAGGCCGGCCAGCGGGTTAGCTTCGATTTACTGGGCCGACGACTGGGCAGCACGTTTGATCCGCAACTGACGCTTCTGGATGCCGCCACCGGCCGCGAGATTCCCAACGGCTTCAGCAACGACGCTCCCGGTCAGCAGAACGATCCGCGGCTGTCCGTCAAGTTTGAGAAAGCAGGGGACGTCGTCGTCGCTGTGCGCGATGTCAGCTACCGCGGTGGCCCCGATTTTGCCTACCGCTTGCGAATCGGTGACTTCCCGTGTGCTACCGTTCCTCTGCCGATGGCCGCCAAGCGAGGCACAAAGGCCATGATCGGGTTTGCCGGGCTAAATGTCGAAGGCATGACCCCGATGGAAGTCAACATTCCCAAGGATAGCGAAGCGATTCAGGTGGCCCCCAAGGGGGCGAGTGGTCTCTATGGTTGGCCAGTCATTCTGGCGACTTCGGGGCTAGAGGAAATACTGGAAAAGGTGTCAAAGGGGCACTATAAAATGACAGGCCCGGAATGGAACAGGATCAGTTTGGTCAGGTGTTATTTAAAGGAGAATTTCATCGCGACGGA
>RGDT01000094.1 GCA_009918525.1 Planctomycetia bacterium | reverse complement strand
TTCCGAGCGTCTGGCGAAATACAAGCGGACGGTACGTTTCAACTCGAATCGTACCGAGAAGGCAGATTGGTAAAAGGCACCATAGAGGGACGCTACCGCGTGCGAGTTTTACCACCCAGTGATGATCCCGCTACGGAACGACGGGCACGCGGCGTTCTGGCGGCACGCTATCAAAAGTTCGAGACTTCAGGTTTGACGTTCGTCGTGCCCACCGGCGGTGATGTGGTTCTGGAGTTGAACGCACGTTGAATCGCTTGAGGTCGTCGCCCCTTGCTAATTCTTCTCACAGAAAAGTTGCACGGGGCGATGTTAGCGCTTCACCCTGACGGTAAAGTTGTTTGACTGTTCTTGGAGTATTTGTAATGAAATCGACAACCACACGAATCTTGACCGCTTTGATTGCAGTTGCAAGTATTCTCGCAGTCGTCATGGTAGTTTGTCCTCAGGCACTGACGGGTATGCCAGCTCGTGATAGTGCCGTTCGGATGATGGAACTTGTCAGCGAACCGAGTGAACAGAACGAAATCGTTCGTCGTCGAATCATGGTCAAGACCGAAATCATCGCCAGATTAATCGAGGGCGAATTGTCATTGTTTCAAGCGGCAGCCCGATTTCGCACCATCAACGCCCAGCCGATGGGTATCGAGGACATCTCGTGGCAACGACTCAACGGGATAGATGATGGCGAAAAATTGTGTCGGCAAGTTCTCAGCTGGGTACGATTCCAGGGAGACACTTCCGCTAGGCACCATTCACGTCAGCATTTGATCGAACAACTTGAAAGCGAGTTAAACCAACATATCTTGGCGCATGGGGGAGTTCGACTTGACATCTTTTGAACTTCAACCAGCGTCAAGGAATATCAGAGTTGGAATCCTTGTTGAAAACTTGGAGTGTGGCCCTTCTATCTCGGACGGTATGCACTTGGCTTTTCTTTCGTGATTTGGCGTTTGACCTTGTCCTTCTTCCTTACAGCATACCGCGGCCTTTGCCTTCCTCCTGTACGGGGCTGTATCAAGGCGACAATCCTGCCTATCTTGCCGCTTTTGACAGCAAGTCTGGGACATCCGATTTTGCCTGATCACCCGTTTGTGCTGAATCGTTGGGTCGCAAGATGCCGATGATTCTACTGTCCGATGGTATCCGTTTCATGATGGGGACGACGAGGTCCGTCTTGCGGGTGATCACCGCCACAACCCACCGACGGGCGTTGACGGCTCCACTCAAGAACGCGACGAGTTCGCGTGTGCGGTTGGGTACCTTATTACCAGGGAGACTCAGGATGACGATGGTATTTTCCACTCGCTGGGTGCGCAGCTTTCTTGGAGGGTGTTTCATTGCCGGTGTGGCAGTGATTCCCGCCTATGCAGCTTCGCCCACCCCAGAGAAACTCCTCGACTACAAGCCCAAGCAAGAAGTCAATCTTCCCACTCCGTCGGCTACCGAAATTGCTAGTTACAAGGTCGATCTCGAAAAAGGCAAGCTCGGCGGTAGCGGTTGGGTTCTCAAGGACGCCTCGGGTAATTATGTCCGTCGCTACTTCAGCAGTAACGGCCGTGACGTTGATTCTTATTCCTATTTTAAGGATGGCGTCGAAGTATATCGCGAGATAGTCACCCCCGGCTCGCGAGCCCCCGATCAGTTTCGTTGGATGAATGCAGGTGGGTCTAAGTGGGGCGTCGATGAAAACAAAGACGGCACTATCGACACCTGGAAACAAATCAGCGTCGAGGAGGTCAGCCAAGAAGTATTGCGGGCGATGGTCACCAAGGACATTCGCCGCTTCCAGGCGTTGCTGATCACCGACGCCGACATCACCCTTCTCGGCTTGCCTAACGAGACGGCCGATGCCATCCGCACGCGACGCAAGGACGTGGTGACGAAGTTCGACAAAACGATCAAGGATCTTTCCAAACTGAGCGACAAATCGAACTGGGTCCATGTGGAAACGCTTGTCCCCGAATCGGTGACGGCTGATACCAGCGGCTCCAAAGTCGATTATCTGCGGCATACTCGGGCCACGGTCTTGTTCGAGACTGCCGGCCAAAGCGATTGGTTTCAACTGGGCCAGTTGATTCAGGTCGGGGCAGCCTGGAAACTGGTCGATGCCCCGACGCCGGGAGCCACTCCCGCGAACGATGAGCGCTCCGGCAGTGGTGGACCGATGGCGGTCGATCCAGCTACGCAAAAACTGTTGACGGCTTTGGGAGATTTGGACAAGGCCAGCCCCGGTACGACAGGTGAGGCAGCAGCCAAGCACCACCTCGATCGGGCTGATCTGTTGGAAAAGATTATCGCCGCTGTGAAGCCCAACGAACGCGATCCGTGGATTCGTCAGGTGGCCGACAGCCTCAGCAGCGCGGCTCAGGCAGCGGGTTCGACAACCAGTTCCGGGTTGAACCGCTTGACCAATCTGGAGAAACAGTTGGCTGGCTATATGCCTGGGGCCAATCTGACGGGATACGTCGCGTTCCGCAAGATGCAGGCAGAGTACTCGATTGCTTTGAGCAAGGCCAAGGGCGACGACTTCGCCAAGGTGCAAAAAGATTGGCTGGAGAACCTGACCGCGTTCGTCAAGGCGTATCCCAAGGCCGACGACACACCCGACGCCATGTTGCAATTGGGGATGGTGTGCGAGTTCCTGGGCAAAGAGGTCGAAGCCAAGAACTGGTATCTCCAACTCGGCAAGAGCTTCGAGGGCCGTCCACAGGCTCTCAAAGGCGAGGGAGCGGCTCGGCGTCTAGGGCTGGAAGGCCAAACGATGGCCTTGGCGGCTCCGACGCTCAGCGACTCGGGCACGCCTTACGACATCGATCAATTACGCGGTAAGATTGTTGTGGTCTACTATTGGGCCAGTTGGAACGGCCAAGCCAACAGCGATTTCGCACGGCTGAAGGCGATCGTTGAAAAGGGCGAAGGTAAAGTGGCCGTATTGGGTGTGAACGTGGACGCCACCGCCAAGGAGGGTAAAGAGTTCGCGGACAAGAACAGCGCACCAGGCGTACAACTCTACACTCCGGGCGGATTAGACAGCAAGCTGGCAACGCAATACGGCGTGATGGTGTTGCCGAGTGTCTTCGTCGTCGGTGCCGACGGTAAGGTAGCCAACAAGGCGGGCCAGATCGGCACGTTGGAAGACGAGATCAAGAAGATGCTCAAGAAGTAAGCGAACCGATACCCATGACAATGGGGAGGTTATGCTTCGCAAGCCCATGAACCGCCAAGACTCCAAGGAAAACAGAGGAAATTGGATTTTCTTCGGTGGTCAGAGCCGGTAACGTCAGTGACAACGCGGCATCTTTTGCCGTCACTGACGTTATCGGCTCTGTTTGCGCGATTTACCGTTACGGCTGCAGGGTAAAATACGCGCTGCCTTTCGCCCAGCAAAGGCATATCTCAACCTCCCGGCATCCTCACGGGAGTAACAACCTTATGTTTCCACTCTTGCTCGCCTTACTCGCGGCCCCGGAAGAGTCCCGGCTGTTGCGATTTCCCACGATTAACGGCGAAAATATCGTTTTCACTTACGCCGGCGACTTGTACACCGTCGCTGCCAAGGGAGGTGTCGCCCGGCGATTGACCACGCACGAAGGCTTCGAGATGTTTCCTCGCTTTTCGCCCAACGGCAAGCAGATCGCGTTTACCGGCCAGTACGACGGCAACACGGAAATCTATGTTATCCCTGCTGAGGGTGGCGAACCGAAACGGCTTAGCTACACCGCCACCCTGGGCCGCGACGACGTCAGCGATCGCATGGGGCCGAACAACATTTGTATGGGCTGGACGCCGGACGGAAAAAATGTTGTTTTTCGTTCGCGACAACACAGCTTTAACGACTTCATCGGCCAGCTATACACCGTTCCGGTCGGTGGCGGACTGTCGGAGCAGTTGCCGTTGCCGCGTGGTGGTTTTTGCTCCTATTCGCCTGACGGCAAAAAATTAGCCTACAATCGTGTCTTTCGCGAGTTCCGCACCTGGAAACGCTATCGCGGCGGTATGGCCGACGATATCTGGTTGTACGACTTTGAAACCAAACAAACGACCCAACTAACCAAAACCGATGCCCAAGAAATCCAGCCGATGTGGTATGGAGATCACATCTATTTTGTCAGCGATCGCGAGCCAAGCGGCCGACTCAATCTGTACAAGATGCCGGCCAAGGGGGGCGAAGCGATCAAGCTGACCAATTACCAGGATTTCGATGTGAAGTTCCCGTCGCTAGGAGACAAAGCCATCGTCTTCGAGCAGGGCGGGTATATCTGGACGATGAATCTGGAGACGGACAAGGCCGAACGAGTGAAAATTCGCATTCTTGAAGACCGGGCGGGAGCGCGGACCAAGCTTCAGAGCGTCGGGAAAGACGTGAATAGCTATGAAGTCTCCCCCGATGGCAACCAGGCGCTTTTCGGCGCACGGGGCGACGTGTTCACCGTTCCGGCCAAAGCAGGCCCGACGCGCAACCTGACCAACACCCCCGGCGTTCACGAACGTAATGCCAAGTGGTCGCCCGATGGCAAACATATCGCCTACATTTCCGACAAGAGCGGTGAGGATGAAATCTGGATTAGCACTCCCGAGGGTAACAATCCGACCAAACTGACGACCAAGGGCGATACTTACAAATATGCTTTGAGTTGGTCCCCGGATTCTTCAAAGATTATGTGGACCGACAAAAAACTGCGAGTGGCCTATGTGGAGGTGGCTACCAAAAAGGTAACGCAGGTCGTTCAGTCGCCGGTCTGGGAAGTCCGCGATGCCGTCTGGTCGCCCGACAGCAAATGGATTGCCTGGAGCCAGGACGAACTAGAGGGCGAAGACCGCGTTTTATTGTATTCGGTCGAACAAAGCAAAAGTTATCCCGCGACCGATGGCCGTTATGCCTCCACGAATCCTTGTTTTTCCGGTGATGGCAAATATCTGTTCTTCGTATCGGCACGCGATTTCAATCCCGTCATCAGCCGTACGGAGTGGAACCACGCTTATACCAATATGTCGCGGTTGTACGCGGTAATTCTGAGCAAGGATACGCCCTCGCCGTTCCTTGTTAAAGACGAGACGGAGAAACCCGCCGCCCCGAAGGAGCCAGCCAAAAAAGAACCGGTGAAAAAAGACGAAAAGCCTACGCCGCCGCCGACCACGCCGGTCAAGATCGACACGGAAGGTCTCATCGAACGCACCGTACAACTCGGAGTCAAACCGGGTAATTATGGCGGCCTGCAATCGGTCGGAAATAGTGTTTGGTACATGGGTAACGGCGGATTCGGTGTCTATGATGTGGCCGCGAAAAAAGATACCTCACTCGGTAGCATCGGTGGCTACGAAATCAGCGCGGATGGCAAAAAAATGTTGGTCGCACAAGCCGGCAAATACGCCATCATCGATTTACCCCGCGCCCCGGTGGCCATCGGCGATGGATTGAATCTCGGGGGTATGGAAGTCACGCTCGACCGTAAAGCCGAGTGGAAGCAGATGTTCCACGAATGCTGGCGGCAGATGCGTGATTTCTTTTACGATCCCAACATGCATGGCGTCGATTGGAAGGCGATGCGCGACCGCTACGAACCGCTCGTTGAACACGTTGCCCATCGGGCCGACCTGACCTACCTCATCGGCGAAATGATTAGCGAACTCAATGCCGGTCATGCCTACGTCGGTGGTGGCGACATGGTGCGACCTTCGCGTTTGCCGTTGGGATTGTTGGGAGCAAAGCTGAAGTTTGATTCCGAGTCCAAACTTGTGCAGATTGTCAAAGTGTTGCGAGGCAGCAGTTGGGACCCGTCGCTCAAGTCGCCGCTCGCTGAGATCGGTCTGAATGTCAAGGACGGGGACTGGATTCAAGCGGTCGATGGTCAATCGGTTGCAACGGTGACCAACCTCTACGAATTATTGGTCAATAAGGCGGGCAAACAGGTCAAGCTGACCATCGCCACAGATGCCAAGGGAACCGGCTCGCGGACGATCACGATTCTACCCATCGCTAGTGAGGCGGATTTATACTACCACGATTGGGTCGAGGGTAATCTCGCCAAAGTCGAAAAAGCTACTGGGGGTAAAGTCGGCTATCTGCACGTTCCCGACATGCTCACCAACGGTCTTAACCACTTCGCCCGCTATTACTATCCGCAAATCCAGAAAAAAGCCCTCATCGTGGACATGCGCGGCAATGGCGGCGGAAACGTCTCGCCCATGCTGATCGAACGCCTACGGCGCGAGGCCGCGATGATCACCATCGCTCGTAACTCTGTCCCCCGTGTCGATCCTGGCGCGATGATTTATGGCCCTATGTGTTGCCTGCTCAACGAGTTCTCCGCGTCGGACGGTGACTTGTTCCCTTATCGCTTCCGACAGCACAAGCTCGGCAAACTCATCGGTAAACGCAGTTGGGGCGGTGTCGTCGGTATTCGCGGTACGTTGCCTTTGCTCGATGGCGGCACGCTCAATCGTCCCGAATTCAGCCGATACGACCTGGAAGGTAAGGAGTGGATCATCGAAGGCAAGGGCGTCGAACCGGATATCGAGGTCGGCAACGATCCCGCCAAGGAATTCGCCGGAGAGGATGAGCAGCTGAACGCGGCGATTAAGCACATCCTCGACGAGTTAAAGGAGAAAGAAAAGAAGATCCCGCCGCCTCCTCCCTCGCCGAAGCGCTAAGACGCGCTGGAGAAATGTCGCGATCCATCGAGTTTAGGCGATGGATCGCCTTTGAACATCGATCCCAGAGCGGTTTCTGTAGGGGTGGAGCACCCTAGCCGGCGGTGATGGAGTATGAGTTGCGTGATGTCCTGGGGAGTGATCGTGCCCCACTAATCTCGATCCTGATACACGATCCACGTTGACTGAGTTGCGGCTGTTGTTAAGCCAAGAATGGCGGTATTCCAAAGCTGTCGCGGACATGTTGGCACGAAACCGATCCAACAACTTCAGTGGCTGCTGGCCACCGCCCACAGATACTGAATTTGGAGTTTTTGGCGGCATGGCGATTGCATACGGAACGACATCGGTTATTATATTAAAAACCATAATACCACCTAGCTCTTTAGCAGGGTATAGGCAGAAGCTATACCAGGCTAGGCATAATCAATTCTGCCCAATTACTAGTTCGGCGGCGGGCATATTCGGGTCGGTGTGGAGGATTGCATCAGATGAATTTCTACGAGTGTTGTCAGTTTTGGCTTAACATTTCGACGCTTATCGTCAACATTTTGACGCTTATCGTCATCTCCGCAACTGCCTACATCTAATATCGACAACTTCGCGCCATGGACAATCAGGTGCGGCTTACTCAGAAGCAGGTCGAGCGACTGGAGCACTCGTCCGCCTGGGAGCAGAAGCACACGGTTCTCACGTCCCTCGATGACATCCGCGATGAGGTGGAACAGGTTTTGGCTCTCGATGGCAAGCCGTTTGACAGTTGGACCCCGGAGGACCGGGCCGCTGGAAGGAAAGTCTGCTACCGACTCCACATCATCGGTTCGTTGCTGGTAGGCCAGGACTCGGTCATCCGCCTCTTTGGGTGGACATGGTTTTACGCGCTTCCGAATTGCCACCGAATCCTCAAGCCACTTATCGATGAATTCCGCCTAGCCCGCGACCCCAGGAGAGAACGCTACTTCAGTGCGTTCGATTATCTCGCGGAGCATGCCAAGGACGCGATCAAGGATTACGATGGGTTCACAGCCCCCGGCGCAGAGCAACGCCTTTCCGGGTGCCGTCCCACTGCTGAGCTTGAGCGTTCGGCAGCAGAGGGGCGTCGGGTAAGCGAAGGTAAACAGTCGCAGCAGCGGAAGTGGGTCGCCGTCGTGGCCATGGTCGCGGCGGCCGGCCTGCTCGTCGCGTTGGTGGCGGAAGTCACCGTGCGCATTCGGCTAAACCGCACGACCGACCACCGGCTGATCGGCACTTGGCAGTCAGACGCCGACCGGACCATAGCCACCATCCGGGAGCGGAAGCCGGTAGACGACAAGCAGGACGCCGCACTCCGCACCCTGTTCGGCAAGCTGCGGGTGACGTATACCCCGACCTGCCTCACGAAAGACCTGGACGGCAAGGCCGAGACGGGCCGGTACGAGGTGCTGGGCAAGGACAAGCTCTCGGTCGTCATCCGCGAAATAAAGGATAAGCCGTCGCCGCTAGACGGTGTGGTGGAGTTGAGCGAGTTCACGGTCATCCAGTTCGACGGCCCGGACTCGTACTGGCTGACCGACCAGATCGGCGGCATCCGGGAGTACTTCAAGCGGGTCCGGTAGAAGCCGGGCCACAAAGGCACGCCGAACCAGGGACCTCTACCCCTGAATAGTCCACCCTCGTAGTTTCTTATTCCCCCTGGGCGCGCACTCCCACAACCGAGCCTTTTCGGGGTCCTGCTCCAACCCGGCATTCGTGAAGGCTCACGGGCGACTCGTGTGTTGCCGTCGCCTTAACCCACAGGCAGCGCGTCCGCTTCGATCTTCTTCAGAACGACCACGTCGCCAGCAGTCGGCACAGGCACCAGCAGTCCCAAAAGGATCAGCCTCGCAAGCCCCCCTGGGGTCGTCGGACTCGTTGATGACTTGCTCGGCCTGTGCCGCGTCCACCAGCTTCGCCTTAGCTTCGCGGAAGGCCACTGCTCGGAGCGGACGACAGTGACGCGCTCTCGGTCCCACTCCCGAAGTCAGTGTTTCGTGGTGCTGGCTCGCGTCGCCGCGCTCTGCAACGAACTGCGCCCCGGTTCGGTGACGCCCTACCGCGGAGAAGGCGAGGTCGTCGTGCCTTCACCGCTCTCGCCGAACTGCTCGCTGCCTTTCACCTGTTATGTCACGTTCACGAATACGCCCTCCGAACAGCAACTGCAAATCAGGTTCTCCCGTAGCGCTGCCGGCGACGGCAATCGCTTCACGGTACTGTTGCGCGACCAACGCACCGTTACGGTATACGGCCACACCCTGAAGTACATCCAGAATCCGTCGAACCCAACCGAGGTGAGGTTCTTGCAGCATTGTTCGGGGTCTCGGAAGTGATTGGCGTGTTCAGCGGCGGCCTGGTTGATTTCGATCGATAATGATGCAGCGCTTTCACTGACGCACCCAACTCTGATAGTACGGTCGTAAAACGGGGATACAGAGACGAGGCGAGCGGGGCGTGTCAACGCCCTGATTTGCCGTCGCTCACGCTTGCGGCTCTGACAGAAAGCTGGAAACGTCGAAGGAAGGGGTATTGCCGAACTCATCACCCGGTATTGATCACGGTAGGGTCGTGACGCGCGGTGGTGCCGGGTTCCTATGATACCAGGGTAGCCCACCCCGGAGCCTGTCATGCGACGTCTTCTACCCTTACTGCTTGTGCCAGTATTCGTGCTGGCCGCCGAAGAGAAAACCGATCTTACCAAGCAGGTTGCGGACCTTCAGACGCAAATCGAGAAGGTTCGTGGCCTGAAGTTCAAAAAGCCTGTCGTCGTCAATACGATCCCGCGAGCCAAGGACGCCCCGGCTGGGGTAAATGCCTACTATGATGTGCGAAAAAAAGAAGTTTTTCTTTATGACGATATCAAGGGGAACTATGCCAAGGGTGTGCTGATTCACGAACTGGTTCACGCTCTGCAAGATCAACACTTCAACCTCAAAAATCTGCACCAGGCTACCTTTGGGAGCGATGCAGAACGGGCAGTTGCCGCCCTGATCGAAGGAGATGCCATGCTCGTCTCCATCGAGCTGCTACAAAAAGAGCAACCGTTCATCGCCAAAATGCTCGATACCAAACTCGACAAGGCCAAGAATCTCCAGAACGCTTTCTTTTACGGCATCGGCACCAAGTGGGTCAAAGCCACTAAGGACAAAGGCGGTTGGGAGGCTGTCAATCGTCGTTACCAGTTCCCACCGACCACGACGGCCGCCATTCTTAATCCCGGTCAGTTTATCACGCCGGTGAAACTGGGGCCGGGACGCACGATGGGGGCGTATGGCTTGATCGAAATGCTCAGTAATAACAAGGCCACCGCGGCCCGCTGTGTGGAGGCGACGGCCGGATGGCGAGGCGACCGCATGATTCGCGAGGGGGATTCGACCGGATGGGCGGTGGCATTCAGCAATCCCGAACAGGCGACCAAGTTCCACGCCGCGTTGAGCGATCTTCGTGCCGCTCAGGGTAGCAAGGCGAAAGTCAGCGTCACCGGTTCGCGCGTTCACGAAATCGATGCCTCCGACGAACGCACCGCCCGCCATCTCCGCGAACGTCTCGACGGCAAGCCGGTTGTCACCATCTACTCAGCCGCCGACAAAAAGGAAATTCCCTTCGGCACCCTGATCGACCGCCTGGTGACGGCCGACGTCGTCTGCGTAGGCGAAACTCACGACAGCGTGATGGACCATCACATTCAGTTAATGATTATCAAGGGACTTTATGCCCAGGACGAAAATCTTGGTGTCGGCATGGAGATGTTTCAGCGTCCGTTTCAGAAGACGCTCGACCGCTACATCAGTGGGGCCGTCACGGAGGACACCTTCCTGGAAGATAGCGACTACCAAAAGCGGTGGGGCTATGACTGGAGCTTGTATCGGCCGATTGTCGATTTCTGCCGGCGCAATCGGGTAGCCTTGGCGGGGCTGAATTTGTCCGACGAGTTGCGTTCGCGTATCTCGAAAGAAGGCTACGAGAAACTGACAGCCGACGAAAAGAAGCTGGTCGGCAACGTCGATTTTGCGGTCAAGGCGCACCGGGAATACCACTTCGACAGCCTGGGCAGTATGCACGGCCACGGTAAGATGGATAAGAGTATGCAAGAGCGCATGTACCAGGTGATGACGACCTGGGACGAATACATGGCCGATAGTGCTGTGAAATTTTTCCAGGAACGGCAGCTACGTCGAATGGTGGTATTGGCGGGGAATGGGCATATTGAGCGATATTTCGGCATTCCCGATCGTGCAAAAAAACGGTTGGCAGCGGGGAAGGTGCTGACCGTGCGAGTGATGACGGGAAGCGACTTGGAGAAAATCAAGGAGCAGCCCCACGCCGATTTTGTGGTGTTAGCGCGTTAGTTCAAGAAGCTATAGCTACAGAGCGGGAAACGTGTGCGATGGCACTGCATCATTTGCCGTCCCTGACGTTTCCGGCTCTGAAAGTACGGCGGCTATTATTCGCCGTGTCTACTTGGCTAAGCGAACGACGAGGAATAGTATGACAAGGAGAGTTCTAATGCGCGTACTATTGTTCGTTGGGTTGATTCTGGGGACTGGTTGTCAGGGCACCATCGGTCCAGTGAAACGTCGAAGCGGTGATGATCGAATTTTGTTACCCGGTTCGACTCCCTCGGAGCAAACCACTCAACAGCGCGACAAGTTGCCTTTTGGGGATTCTTCGCCTAGCGCGGGACCGCGTACTTACTTTGATAATCCTTTCACGAAAAGCGGACGATGAGTCAGAAAGGGTAAGATGAGACAATTCCTTTTGCTCGCGATCCTGCTGATTTTAACGGCCTGTAGCGCGACCCCTGAACGTTCCCCGATTTTGTCCGAAATACCCGATAAAAGCGTGCCGCAATCCTATTCCAAGTTGCGTCTTCGGGCGAGAGATTATGCAATCTCGATCACGGAAGCCTCGCATAAGGACGATTGGCCTCGGCTGGAACAATTAGCGTCTGGTCTCGAACAAACGGCTGATCTGTTGTTGAAAGCCGACAACACTCCGGAGATGCACAAAGGTAATTTAGCAATGCTTAGCTCGGAATTGCGAAAACAGGCCAAGGAACTCATGGTTGCGGCTCAGGCGAAAGACTCGGGTAAGGTCACGGAGGTACTGACCTCGATCAATCGAAAAGTTCGCGAAATGCGAGACACGAAGTAATCATATCGGGGCGATGACACATTCCGCAGCGTGAGCGACATCAGGCGAGCGGTGCGTTGACACGCCCCGCTCGCCTGATGTGATTTCTTATTTTACAATACGGGGATGCCTAAATCCTGTGCCTGTCTGCTGATCGTCTCGTGTAACGCTTCGAGCATCCGTTGAACGGTGATATTTTTCAGATAATCTTCGATAATTGCCTCCTCGGCAACCTCGAACCATGTCATCTTTACCATCGTTTGTACGCATTCGTCCAGAAATGCTTCGGTCATCGTTATTTGAGCGGCTTCGGCTTGCCACGCGGCCCAGGAGGTGCCGTTGATGCCCAGACGAATAACCTCGCGGAGAAGATCCCTTTCGTCGAGATCGTAGAGGGTTTGCATGATCCAGGTGTCGTATTTCGCTTCGATCTGCCGGGCCAGGGCCGCGCCGAACGGGCCCAGACGGCGAAGGACGGCGCGAGCGTCGTCCTCCGCAGCGTCAAGCAGACGCAACAACCAGTTTGCAACCAAGCCAAACGCTACCATGTCCGTTACCGTCAGGAAATCGTACGACTCCTCCGGTCCCGTCATCTCCATGCCGTACGACTCGAACACCGGGGCGACGGCGGCGTATAGCGTTTCGTAGGACATGGGGATCGCACTCCTATTTGCCCGCGACGAACCGCACACCGACAGAACCGGGCGTATCGTCCAGTTCGATGCGTAGTCCCGTTTGGCGAATCTTGCGGTCCACCTGCACCGTTAGCGTGTGCAACCCCGGCGACAGGCTCAGTTCCGGCCCCTGGCCGGGCTTTAACGCAAGTGGTTCGCCATCCAGCCATAGCGAAAGGCCGGTCGTGTCGTCGAGCTTCAGCCGGGCTTTAGCCGCCGAAGTCGCTTCCAACTGTGTACGCAAGAGCGACACGCTCACCCCTTCTTTGCCGAGAGTCTTCCATGTCGGCATCGCCTCCGGAGGCAACACCCCTGCCACCGTGGCATAGGTCGGCTCCCACGTCAAGGTCGGGTCGTCGGCCACCAGTCCGGCTAACCCCTTGCGACCCAGTACCCCGGTAACGTCCTTGGTCGGCATCAACGCCTGCCAGCGTCGCACGGGACGATCGCGACCGACGGAATAGCCGTCAACTTTGCCAAGCGACGACAGGAACTTGACCAGATCGACCAATTCGCTACGCGTTAGCGTGTCGGTCAGTCCCTCGGGCATCAGCGAAATTTTGCTGGGAGTCTGCGACTCGATGCGTTTGCGCGGCAGCGTCACTTCGCGATCCTGATCGCTCCGCAAGACGAGAAACTCTTTCGTTTCGCGAATCTTGATCCCCGTCAATTGTTCGCCGCGTGTCGTCGTGACCAACACCGAGTGATAACCTTCCTTGATGGCCTTGGA
>RGDT01000093.1 GCA_009918525.1 Planctomycetia bacterium | reverse complement strand
AAAGCCCTCGTCAGCGCGTTCGACGCGGGCAAGGTGTCCGAGGCGATTGCCTGGCACAAAAAATTATTCCACCTGTCACGGGATTTGTTATCGGTCTCGACAAACCCCATCCCGTTGAAGACGGCAATGAAACTTCTCGGCCGCGACACGGGCGAGCTACGTCTACCGCTATGGCCGTTGGACACAACGGGAGAGACCAAGGTGGCCGCGACGTTGCAAGCGTATGGGCTGATGAAATAGTGACCCCGTAGGATGCAAACCATCACAGATTCACTAGACAACAGCCGCCCCGGCCAGCGGAAGCGGCAAATACTACAGCGGCAAAATGGTGATCTGTTACTCACTACCGAGGGACTCGGCCAGAATAACGAGCCACCCAAGACTCCCTCGGCACACCCTACGACATCAGAACCAAGCATAACGAGCCTAGCAGGCTCTGCTGGTTAGTTGCTGTCTGCCTTTTTTTCCTCGCCGAGAGCACCTTTGAGCATCTCGCGGAAACGGGCCTTTAGCGTTTCAGGTGCCCGTTCTACGGCTTGCTCAGCAAACTTCTTCGCTTCGGCCTTGTTGCCGAGAGCTTCGTGCGTTTGGGCCAAAGTCATGGCCGCGCCCATGCTTTTCGGGCCGTCGATTTTGTAGAAGTGCTCGGCAGCCTTGAGCGCCATACCCTGAATTTCCTTGTTGTCGTTGGCCTCGCGGAGAGAACGGGCAAGGTTACCGAGAATACCAGGGTCGGAATCGGCGATACCCTTTGCCAACATCCCTGATGCCATGTTTTTGACGTCATCAAATTTCTTGGCCTTCACCATTGCCGAGAGGCGGGGTGAAGTGAGGTACGGAACCTTTGCCAGCCAGGGGTTGGCTTGCGCGAGTTTGGTGTATTCTGCTAGTCCTTCCTCAGCGTCTTTGCTCATGAGAGCCTTAGCGGCCTTGGTGTATTGTTCCTTGAGCCGGGTAGATTCCGCTTCGCCCTTGGAGCAATCCCAGGTACCATCGACTACCTTGGGCAGAACGGCGTCAAGGAACATCGGGTGGCCAATGTAGGCAATCTTGCCGGCCTTGTCGATGACGAAACTGCACGGAATACCGCTTTGACCGGCCGCTTTCATGAATTTGGCGTTGGTGTCGCGGTTATCTTCGTAGGCAAAGGTATAGCCTAACTTGGGGCCACGTTTCTCAACAAAGTCAGTCACCTTCTCGACCGAGTTAATCGTGTCCTTGCTGGAGAAACCAATAATCGTGACGCCCTTGCTCTTGAACTCGTGGTGCAGTTCGCTGAGGTGCGGCATCATGACGATGCAAGGACCACACCAAACGGCCCAGAATTCGACGACGTAAACCTTGCCGGCCTCAAACGCTTTGACTTCATTACCCTGAAACCATTTGTCGGCTTTGAGTGCCGGGGCTGCATCGCCGGGCCTGAGCGTGATTTCCACCTTGGCCTTGGCGGGCGCATCCTTGGCCACAATGATTTTTGTGGCAGGAATGGTCTTCTTGGCTGGCTCCTTGCTGTCGCCCGGCTTTTTGTCGTCCGCGATGGCGAACGCTGAGAGCAAAACAGTGAGCCAAGTAGCGATTAATTTTTTCAACCTCAGAACTCCCAGGAGTACGAAGAACTTGCATGATGAGTAGAGACTGCACACTGCCCAGAGCTATAGATAAGCGGTGCTACACAAAATGATACAGAAGAAGGACAAAGAGAAGGAAGGGATATCTAATCAATAATGCAGAGAGGGTAGATGATGTGATTACCCTCTCTGCATTAGTTTTAACTAGAAAATGACCCCGACGGGATTCGAACCCGTGTGTCCGCCGTGAAAGGGCGGTGTCCTAGGCCTCTAGACGACGGGGCCAATCATGCAACTATAGTAGTCAGGGAAACAGGCTTTCGTCAACGGCGGAAACCAGAATTCACAAATTATCCTCGCATTGACCTCGCCTGTTTAACCGACTATATGCCCCGACTCACACGAACACATGCAAAGGGGGGACCGTCGGACCGCGTTCGGGGGAACGCAGCCGACGGCAGGGGGAATGCATGCTGCCGCGTTCGTTTTTGGATCCTATCTTGGCCGACGAGCGTCTCACGGAGCCTTTGGGCGACGCGGAGGCCCGCATTCTCGTCGAATTTCTCGTCGAACAAGCTGAACGACTTGAAACCTTGACCACCAGCCCACAACTGATAAACGCTCGAATCGGTCGATTGTGCCGACGTGGTCGAGTCATCAGTCGCGTTGTGCGGCTGTGGTGTCAAGATCGGGAGCCTGGGGCGGCCTGCCAATTGGCAGCGTCTGAGGGATTAGCGGAGGCTCTACCGTCGGGGCAAGTCGATGCGTGTGAATTGATGAACCGGTTGATTTATCTAGAATCTGTGCGAAATACGGTGTAATTTTTTCCTCGAAATGGAAATTCTCTGTAAAATAGTTGAAGAACGATACTTCCTGGGAAGTTCCTCGTTACAATTTAGCAATCCCGTAGGTGGGATGTGTTCCGTTTCCTGATCCAATGATCGAGAACGGATTGATATGTCTTGTGTTTTAACGTCTCTTACAGGTATGGTTGTGCGCAGGTAACGCCTGCGCTGTCGTCTTTCGAGGTAAACCTCGCATGAGTACCACCCCCGAACCGCGCACACAAGCGCAGGTTCTTGAACAGGAACGTCGTAGGCTCAGCCAGCGACTCGATGAGGTGGCCAGGCTCTGCGAGGCGCCAATGCCTCCCAGTGCGTTCTATTCTGAGCTGCTGTCTCGATTGCTCGATTCTCTCGCTGCCTTGGGCGGGTGCGTCTGGATTCGCACTCCCCAAGGCAACCTTCAACAGGCGTTCCAGATCAACTTCGGGCAAGCCGGCCTCGATAATGACGAAGCACGAGGCATTCACGATGCCCTGCTCCGCTTGGCCTTTACCAACGGCCAACCGTTGCACCTTCCGCCGCGTTCTGCCCTTGCCGCCGAACCGGGACAAACCGCTCCGGGAAATCCTTCGCCGCATCTGCTCCTACTCGTTCCCATTCGTCAGAATGAGCAGGTGATCGGCCTCATCGAGGTACTTCAAGGAGCCAACCGGCCTGCCAATGCCGTACCCGGCTTTTTACAATACATGGGCCTGATGGCTGACCTTGCGGGGCGCTATCAACGCAATCAGTTGGTCGGCCAATTGGTGGGCCAGCAGCAACTCTGGAGCCAACTAGAGTTGTTCACCCGGACGATTCATAGCAGCCTCAACGTCACGGAAGTGGCGTTTAACATCGCGAACGAAGGACGGCGACTGATCGAGTGCGACCGCGTTAGTGTCGTCATCCGTCCACGCGGTGAACGGGCCAAAGTCGAGGCTGTCAGCGGTTGCGATGTCGTCGAGAAACGATCCAACCAAGTAGAAAAACTGCGAGCGTTGTCCGATCACGTTCTAGAATGGGGCGAACGACTGGTATTCACCGGCGTTAAAGATGACTCGCTTCCGCCCAAGGTGCTGGAAGCGATGGACGCCTACATTCAGGAAAGCCCCTGCCGTCTCTTGATCATTATGCCGCTGGCCGATGAACGTGAAGGTGACGGCAAAGATAAACCGAAGCAACCGCCACGCAGCGCTTTGGTGATGGAATGCTTTGAGGCTCCCGCTGACGAGACCCAAACCACGGCCCGATTGGATGTTGTGTCCCGGCATGCAACCAGCGCCTTGTACAACTCCATGGAATTGCGTCGTATTCCCTTCCGCTGGGTCTGGATGCCGTTAGCGAAGTTGCAAGAAGGGTTGGGTGGTCAAACGCGGGCCATCGTCCTGTCGGTTGTGGCCGGCGTGAGCTTGATTGGTGCCGCCCTGTGGGCGTTGCCTTACCCGCTCAAGGTGGATTCGACAGGTAGTATGGTGCCGGTCGTCCGCCGTGTCGTCTATGCTCCCGCTCCCGGCACGATCGAAAAATTTGAAGTACAGCCCAACACGAATGTCGCTCAAGGCCGTGTGTTGGCATCCATGTATGACAACACGCTGTTCCAAAAGATGAACGGCCTTAGGGCCGAGATTGAAAGCGCACAGCGTCAAGCGGAAGAAGCTCACAAGCAGGCCGCTCGCATCGGTATTTCGCCGGCTGATAAGAGCAAGGCCGAGTCCGACGCTGCTTTGAAAGAAATCGAACGAAAAGCCAAGGAAGACGAGTTAATCGAACTGATTCGTCGCACCAACGGAAATATCAATATGCCCGGCCGATTCAATTTGGTGGCTCCTACCTTGTCAGCGGCCGAACGCTCGCAGGTTGGTCAATCGGATTGGTTGGTTTTGAGTAGTAATTTCCAGGAATTGGAACGTCGCGAAGTACGTCCCAACGAGCCGATTCTGCGGTTGGGCGTTACTACGGGCAAATGGGAAATCGAACTGAAGATTCCCCAAAAGCATATCGGGCAAGTACTGAAAGCCTACGACCGATTCGGTCGCGATCAACCTCTCGATGTCGATTTCTTACTCCTGAGCGATACCACACGGGTCTTCCGGGGTAAGTTGTACCTTAACCGTATCTCCCCAGAGGCGACGACGAGCCAGGAAGCCGCTAGCGAATCTGAACCGGTCATTGTTGCATATGTAGAGGTCGAAGATGGAGTTATTGCAAAAGATTCTAACGTGGTCGAGCAACTAGGACGCAACAATCTAGTCAGCGGTACGGAGATTCGAGCGAAAGTCTACTGCGGGAACTACCGCGCAGGGTATTCGCTGTTCTACGGCGTGTGGGAGTTCCTGTACGAAAAAGTTGTGTTCTTCTTCTAATCTTCAAGCGGATCCACCCCCTTCGCCCGATGCTAGTAGATGCCAGTCGTCGGGTGAGTTAGGGGTGGTTGGTATCCGCTTGCCTTCAGTCTTTTTCGTCTTTAGTTTGGAGGTGCAGCGATGGCCCGCTTCTTCGTCGCTTGTTTGCTAGTGTCTGCCCTTTGTGTAGGCTGCATCTTGGCCTTGGGACATCTGGTCGATCCCTCCGGCTCAAGTGGTGGTCGCGCCCCTGCTCCACCTGTTCCAGTCAAAAAGGAGCCTGTCGCTGGTGGCACACAGCCTAAACCCGCACCTGTTGAGTCGCGCCCGGCCGAACGCCCAGCTCCTTCCGCCACAGGTGGTGAAGACGATAATAAGCCAGTAACGGTATTGGAACTATCCGTTCCATCCTCGGCTACTCCGATCACGATTCTGGATGCTCGCGTGACTGCCGTGCAACAACAAAACGTCCCAGCAGAACGTGACGGCAAACTGCTATTTTTGGGTACAGAAGTCGAACCGGGCGAATATGTTCCGGCCGAGAAACTCATCTCGTTCGAGATTACGACCCTAGCCATACGGGTCAAAGATGAAAACGAATGGGCCAAGCTGTCGGCTCGCGACCAACTCAAGGCGTTCGGCACCGATGGAAAAATTGCATGGTATCGACCGGTTCTTGATACCGACAACCTCATGGAAAGTGAAACGGCCCTAATCACTCGCAAGTTGTCATTCCGTTCGCTTGATGTGGGCGATGAGGTCAGGCCGGGCCAGATGCTGGGCATCATCAATCCAGTGTTGGCCTTAGCCGAGGTAAGCAAGCAACAGCAAAAAGTAGGTGCGTCTCAGGCCGAAGTGCGATCCTCCGAACGAATGAAGGAAGAAGCTAATCGGCGTTGGCTCCGCGATTTGGAACTATCGCGAAAGAGCAAAGGTACGGTTTCCAACGACGAACTAGCCATCTCCAAAGTAACATTCGAGAAATACCGCGAGGAAGAAGCGGCCAAAGCCGCCGCCGTGAAAATGTCACAGGCCGAATTGGCTGCCACGTTCACGGCCCTTCGTCAACACATCGTTAGGGCAAGTATACCTGGAGTGATTCGGCAAACCTTCAAGCAACCCGGCGAGGCGGTGAAAAATCTCGACCCTGTTTTGCAGATACAAAACCCCCGAATGGTTCGCGTGGATGCCCAGGTTGATGTTCAAGACGCCTTGATCCTGCGTAGTCGTTTGGCCGAGGCGGCGAAATATCGTGCAGAAGGCAGACGATTATGGATGGACGCACTGACTCGCGATCCGGCTGCGGTGGAGCCGGTGGAGTCGCGCACCCTCCGCCAACGGGCCGATCGTTTGACCTCTGTGGAAGTCGAAGCAAGCCGACAGGAGCCGCCTTTAGCAGTCTTGTCCGGACATCGCAGCGAGGTGACTTGCGTCTCTGTGACACGTGAATCCTCTCCTCGCATCATCAGCGGTAGCGAAGACAGTACTGTACGTATCTGGACGCGGCTACCTGGTGAAGACCGCTGGACGGAACAGAAAGAATTAACTCATTATGCTCCTATCCGTAGTTTGACCGTGACCGGTCCCAAAGCGGAACGAAATCTTCTGTTTACGGGCACTGCAGCAGGTCGAGGTCGTATCTTCGATCTTGACGACCTAAAAACCGATGCGGTGATGCTCAAAAGTCGGCATACGGGACCGATCAGGGCGTCGGCATTCAGCACGGACGGATCGATGTGCGTGACGGGCGGGGAGGATTCCTCTTTGTGCCTGTGGAATACGCGCAACGGTGAGCTATATGGACGTATTCCCAATGCCCATCGAGCAGCCGTCATTTCGGTTACATTCACATCGAAGAACCAAGTGGTCAGCACCGGAGCCGATAAGCGGTTAATTGTTTGGAATCTGTTTGAAGGCGGCGAAGGCGGCAAGACTCTGAAGATTGACAGTTCCGTTGCACGTAGCGGCGGAGAGGTGGCGACACTGGGTGTCGATCCTACCGGTGAATACGCCATCATCGACGAGGACAAAGAACTTCGCGTGCAGTCGCTCAGTGGCAAGCGAGTTATTGGAGCCTTGCGAAATCCGGCGGGTATGCCCGGTTTCGGTTACTTTGCCCTGTTTGCCCCGGATGGGAAAACCATCCTTACAAGCGGCAACGCCCCTGGACGACTTCAACTGTGGCGAAGCCCCGGCGAATCGGCCCGAACCAGTGAGATGCGTCATTACTTATGGAGCGGCACGGCGACTTGTGGTTCGTTCGATCCTGCCGGTAAGTTTGCGGTGACGGGTACGCAGGACAACCACATATTGGTATGGAAAATGCCTGATCGCCTAGAAGTGGAAAAGCCTTTGCCTGGACAGTTGACATTCGTCGAAGAGTTCCTTGATGTCAACGCTCGGAAGTTGGCCATCCGTGCGGCGGTGGTGAATCCCGCCAGTTGGTCGCGGTCAGTAAGGTCTCGCCCCTGCCGGTCCCAGCACAGGATGGCAGGCAGGGGCAATATCTCCCTGAGACGAGGGAGAGAACATCCCGACAGTGGCGCTCGGGATTTAACCGCCAGGACAGGAATATCCATCGATCTGCTTCGATGGCTCTAACACGAGAACCGAACCGATGGCCGCCGCAGCCCCAGCCAGTGAACTGGAACGACGGAAAAAACTACGCATCACGCTTCGGCCGGACCTCGCGATTGAGGAGCACCGATACGAAGGGCGGAAATTCTACGTCGTCAAGGATCCCGTTAGCCTGCGGTACTATCGGTTAAAGGACAACGAACGCTTCCTCCTACGTTATTTGGACGGGAAGAAAACACTCGAAGAAGCTCAGAAAGCCTACGAACGCGAATACCGTCCCGAGCGTCTGCGACTGGAAGATCTCGAAGGATTCGCCCAACAGCTACTTCAGGCCGGTCTGGCGATGAGTGATTCGCCCAAAGCCGGTAAGCAACTCTACGAACGAAAAAATAAGCGTCAGCGGACGGAATGGCTTCAGACGCTTACTAACATCCTGTACATCAAAATTCCAATCTTCGATCCCGAGCGACTGCTCGATGTAATGCTTCGATACATCGGATGGATTTTCTCGATCTGGTTCTTCGTCTTGTCCCTGGTCTTGATGTCGTCGGCTATACTTTTAGTGGCGACACATTTTGACACGTTTTATCGAAAGCTTCCTGACTATCACGAGTTTTTCAGTTTCAAGACCGTGGTCTATTTGTATCTGGCTCTCGCAGTTGTTAAGGTTATCCACGAGTTCGGGCATGGCTTAAGTTGCAAGCGTTTCGGCGGCGAAGTCCACGAGATGGGGGCGCTGCTGATGTGCTTCTCTCCTGCGTTGTATTGCAACGTTTCAGACGCCTGGATTTTGCCTAACAAGTGGCATCGTATTATCATCAGTGCTGCTGGGATTTATGTCGAATTGGTCATCGCCGCGATTGCTACCTTTGTATGGTGGTACACGCCTACCCAGCCGTTCGTGAATAATTTGTCGCTCAGCCTGATGGTCGTATGTAGTGTTAGTACGGTCGTATTCAATGCCAACCCGCTGATGCGATACGATGGCTATTATGTGTTGGCTGACTGGATCGAGATTCCCAATCTACGCGAGAAGGCGAATCGGTATCTGTCGAATCTGTTTTCCGAAGTGTGCCTCGGAGTAGAGGTGCCGCCGGAAGAGTACATGGATACCGGACGAAAGATTCTGTTTATTACCTATGCGGTTATTAGCTATCTGTATCGTTGGGTTGTAACGTTCGGTATCTTATTGCTTTTTCACACCTTCCTGAAGCCATACAAGCTGGAAGTGGTGGGAAACCTCCTGACATTGGCATCGATTTTCTCGATGACTGTCTGGCCTGCGTATAACATGTGCAAAAATATCTACAAGAGAGGGAGGCTGCCGGACATGAAGCGTGTGCGTGTGCTGATCACGTCCGGGGTTTTCCTGGCGTTGCTGGCGGTGGTGTTCCTGATTCCGGTGCCTATCAGCCGCATACGCGGGTTGGCCTTGGTTCAATCGCAGTCGGAAGCTTCCGGTGCGGTCCCGTTGCGTCGGGCTGGTATTCTCAACGAATTGCGATTCCAAGCAGGTGATACCGTTCGCGAAAAAGATGTCCTTGCAACCTTCCGCGACCCGGAACTGGAAGAAAAAATCGCGTCCTCCCGTACTCAACTCGAAACGGCCACTCGTCAAGCGCGTTACCTGGAAAAACAAGAGAACGAGCCGGGACTTGGTGAAGAAGAACGGTTCAAACTGCGTCAAGAAGCCGTTCGCGCTCGGAGTGATGAGCATCGGGCCGAAGTACAACTTGAATCCCTAAAACGCCAGGAAGAAGACCTTGTCCTTCGTGCCCCGCGCTATGGCGTCGTCGGTCAGTCCCCGCGTCGCGAAGACATTGGCAAGATGTTTGAAGGGGCACGCGATCAGTCCAACGCTACGCCGTTGTTCACCGTTCATCCCCCCGGACAGCTAAGACTTTGTATGCCGCTGGAAACCTCGGATTATAATCAGCTCCGGGCTAGTTATGAGCGTTCGGTTGCGGCCAAACGCGAACCGTTGAATGTAATCGTGCGAATCCACGGTCACGATAGTCAGACCTGGCGGGGAAGCATCTCCCGTCTGGAAGAGTCAGAGGCCAAGTTTATTCCCGTCATGTTATCCAACCGCGCCGGTGGCCCCGTCGCCGTCAAGGCTCCAACGGCTAAGTCGCCGGGATTGGTTCCGCAATCGCAACAGTTCTTGATCTATATCGACATCGAGGAGACCGCTGATGCCATTGCCGTCAATTCGATGGCTCAGGTGAAAATCTATCTCGAGCCGGAAACCGTCGGTTGGTGGGTGTGGCGAAAATTGAACGATCTATTGAATATCCGCTTGATGTGATTCATCGGGGCGATGAGGCCGCCTCATGTGTCTCATCGCCCGCGAACTGCTTCGGACCACCAGCCAATCCCTCAATCGGCTGCCAGTGAAAAGGCCGCGATTTCTTTGTCATTACGCACATAAATCGTGCGATAGGCATACGCCGGATGGCTCCACACCACAACCCGACCCCCGCCCATTTTACCGCCTGCCAATATGCCAGTCGGTTCGATCAGGTGCGCCTTGTCAATCTCCTTGTAGCCGGTCGGTGACAGCGTGGCGATGATCAAATCCCCCTTTTCGTTGAACAGAAAATAGCGGTCCTCGTTGGGCGTCAGGAAAGCGTTTGCCCATCGTTCCGGCTTTACGGCTCCGGTTGCTGTATAGTCTTCCCACAAACGCTTGCCCCCGTCCTCAATGTCGATGGCTCGCAATTGTCCGTAACTGCACACGCCGTAGGCGACCTTGCCCTCGATGAATGGCGTCGGCATGATCGAGTGCAAAGCCTGGGTATCCTGCTCATTTCGTCCCTTGCTGCGCCATAGCTCTTTCACGCCGTCAGCAGTGACCTGTAACATGCGCGAGCCGTTGTAGAACGCGGTCAGGAACAGCTTGTCGCCCACCTGACGCGGCGTAGGAACAGTCAAGTTCGCCTGAATGTTCCATTCATAGGACCAGAGCCGCTTCCCGTTTGCGGGGTCTAGCCCGTTGACGCTCTCCGGGTGCCAGATGATGAGCTGGCGCTTGCCGCCGAACGTGAAAATAACCGGCGGGCAATAGCCTATCTCCATGCTGTCCAGTTCGAGCGACTTCCAGACCTCTTTCCCGGTGTTCTTGTTCAAAGCGATAGCGACGGCTTTACGGCTACCCAAAGTGACGAGGTTATCGCCGTCGATAAGCAGGTGAGCAGCGAAACCCCAGACCGGAACGGAAGCATCGTAGTCCTTGATGAGACTTTTCGACCATAAAACGGTACCTTTTTTGGCATCTAGGCAATAAATGTCGCCCATCGCGCCGATAGTCCAAACCTTGCCGTCCTGCACGACGGGGGTGGCACGCGGCCCGGCCGGGTACGACATGGTGTATTTGCTATCGTACTCGTGTTTCCAGACTTCCTTGCCCGTTTTAGCATCTAACGCCACAATGCGTTCCTTCCCCATTGATTTAGACCGAGCGAAGGGATTTGCCGACTCCGACTGACCCGCCGCGAGCTGGCGGTCTGTGATGTATACCAGCCCCTCAGCGACGGCAGGCCCCGAGTAGCCGCCTCCCAACGGGACGCGCCAGAGTTGTTTCGGCCCCCCCTTGGGGAATTTGGTCAAGATGCCCTTTTCGCGCCACACTCCATCGCGTGCGGTGCCAAGCCATTGTGGCCAGTCGTCGGCCTGGGCAATCAAAGCGACGAGGACAAAAGCGAGAACCGATAAGCGGACCATCGTAGCAACCTCCTTTATTCCGGGGGACACCGTTTGATCTATGATGATAGATGGCGTCGGGCACCTCTGACCCCGCACCAAACCAACGCCTGAGTGCAGGGCTTCTTGCGACGTTCTGTGGTTTATCGACTTGTTGGGTCTTGGCGGTACCTTGTCTTCGTCATCCGCTATACTAGAAGACATCTCCCGCCGCGAGGTGTAACATGAGTCGTTATCTTGCGTTCGTTCTGGTACTTCCCCTTCTGCTCTCCTCACTGCCAGCGCAGAACTTCGACGAAGGCGTACGCCCTGTTGGAGCCGACGGTAAACCGCTCAACCTCGATTTTGAAACCGGTACTCTGAAGGACTGGAAGGCTGAGGGCAAAGCGTTCATCGACCAGCCAATCAAAGGCGATGTCGTCGCCAAGCGCCGGGCCGACAACCGCAGTCGGCATCAGGGAGAATTTTGGATCGGCGGTTTCGAGCGGGCCGGCGACAGACCCAAAGGCACCCTAACCAGTGTCTCGTTCACCATCACCCATCCCTGGGCTTCGTTCCTGGTCGGCGGCGGACCACACACTACCACTTGTGTCGAACTCGTTGAAAAAGCGACAGGCAAAGTCTTTCATCGCGCTTCAGGCACCGAAGCCGAAGATATGTTCCGCGAAGTGATCGATCTCCGCACCCTTGCCGGCAAGGAAATGTTCATCCGTATTGTCGATCAACATAGCGGCCATTGGGGACATATCAACTTCGACGACTTCCGTTTTCACACGGCCCAACCCACGTTTGCCTCACGGCCCAAGCCGCCCCAACCGGATGTCCTCAAATTCGCGGGACTCAAGCCGCGCGAAGCAGCCAAGGCCATGACCGTACCAGCCGGTTTCAGCGTCAAACTCGTAGCTGGAGAACCGGATTTGTGCCAACCCATCGCCTTTTGCACCGATGACCGGGGCCGGATTTGGGTCGCTGAGGCGTACAGTTACCCACGGCGACGCGACGACAAAGACGCCCGCGACCGTATCCTGATCTTCGAGGACTCCGACGGTGACGGGACCTTCAAAAGTCGGAAGGTGTTCATGGAGGGGCTAAACCTCGTCAGCGGGCTGGAAGTCGGCTTCGGCGGCGTGTGGATCGGAGCGGCCCCGCACCTCATGTTCGTGCCGATGAAGGACGATAAACCGGCCGGACAGACCCAGATTTTGCTGGATGGCTGGGGTTATCAAGATACCCACGAAACGCTTAACACCTTCACGTGGGGGCCGGATGGCTGGCTCTACGGCTGTCATGGCGTATTCACCCATTCTCGTGTCGGCAAACCGGGGACGCCTGTTGAGAAACGTGTACCGATCAACGCGGGAGTATGGCGTTATCACCCGACCAAACACGTATTTGAAGTGTTTGCCCACGGAACGAGTAACCCTTGGGGGCTAGATTTCAACGATCGCGGCCAGGCTTTCGTCGAAGCGTGCGTAATTCCTCACAACTGGCACATCATCCAGGGCGCGCGTTATCAACGCCAGGCGGGGACGCACTTCAACCCCCACACCTACGACGACATCAAAACCATCGCCGAGCATAGGCACTATGTCGGCGCGACGCCGCACAGCGGAAATAACGTCAGCGACTCGGTCGGAGGTGGGCACGCCCACTGTGGCACTCTCGTCTATCTGGGCGGCTCCTGGCCCGAATCTTATCGCGATCAGATGTTCATGGGCAACATTCACGGACGCCGGCTCAACGTGGATAAACTAACGGCAAAGGGTTCAGGATATGTGGCATCGCGTGCGCCGGATTTCCTGCTGGCAAACGATGCCCACGCTCGGTTCATTAACATGCAAACCGGGCCGGACGGCAATGTGTATCTGATCGACTGGTATGACCCGCAAGCGTGTCACCACAACAATCCCAATATCTGGGACCGTTCGACGGGCCGAATGTACAAGATTTCGCACAAGGACGCGAAACCCGTAGCGGTGGATCTGGCGACGAAGACAGACGAAGAACTCGTTGAATTGATGCTTCATAAAAACGATTGGTTCGTCCGTCACGCACGCCGATTGTTGCAAGAACGCGGCAGCAAAAGTCACGCCCCGCTCGAAAAGATTGCCTTTGAGCACGCCGACGAGACCAGGAGACTGCGTGGCCTGTGGGCGTTGCACGTCACGGGCGGGCTGAGCGCCGAGCGAGTCGCTCGTGGCCTCAAAGACTCCTCGCCCTGGGTCAGAGCGTGGATAATCCAGCTTGCAATCGAGAACAACACGCCGCTCGATCTTTCCGCCCTGGCACGGGACGAATCGCCGGTCGTTCGTCTCTACGTTGCTAGTGCCTGCCAACGACTCGCCCTTGCCGAACGATGGGAAGTTCTGGCAGCGCTCGTGGCTCAAGATGACGCCA
>RGDT01000092.1 GCA_009918525.1 Planctomycetia bacterium | reverse complement strand
CGAGACCTTCCAAACCGTCCTACTCGCGTTTCTTTCCTCCTGCTGCGTTGCCGCGGCCGCCCCCCTTCCCTTCGGGAGGGGCGGCCTTCCTTCCGTTCGTGCGCCTTGCGGCGAACGCGATACGTGGATGCTCGGGTTGATGTACTCGCCCCTCGGTCAACTGCCCTTTCCCGTTCCGTTGGCTTCCTATGCTTGGAAACCTTCCGACGATTTCACGCTCAACATCGGATTGCCGTTGTCCGTCAAATATCGCCCGCGCGAAGATCTGACCTTTGAAGCCTCCTACATGATTATGACTAACGTCCGTGCGCGAGTTACCTGGGAACCAATGGACGACCTTCAACTATACGGCGGATTCGATTGGACCAATCAGGGTCATCACCTCTATGGACGACCGCAAGACGAGCGGTTTTTTTACGAGGAAAAACGCCTGATGGCGGGAACGCGAATCGGAGTCGTGGACGGTTGGACGCTCGACGTTTCGGCAGGGTATGCTTTCGACCGCATCTTCCGTGAGGGGGATGGCTTCGGCGGAACAGGCGGTTCGCGGGTAGAAGTGGCGGCCGGGCCGTTCGTTGCCGCTCGCGTGTGGCTGCGCTGGTGAGCGGTCTTATCCGTTTGGCTATGACTGTGGAATAGTTTACGCTTCGTAATCGCGGGAATCATCGTCGGAGCGAGCGTTGCGACGAATCTCACGTCTGAATACATAGAGACGTTGTGGAGCTGTTTTGTTTAAAAATTGGGTCGATCGTTACAAGACGAGTTTACCAGCTGTCTCCTAGTGTGAGGTGACAGCGGCGCACGGAGAAATGCCTGCAAGCCGAGATATTTGACACAATATCTATGGTTCCTTAGTTCGTGGACGTTTACCTCGTGCCGTTGGGCACGCTAGGAGCTATTCTTTTCGTTCACCATGACCACGCCGACGGCGTTGACGTGGCGATTTCTGCCGTTGGTTTGCGCCTCGCTCGGGGCAGTGAGCGATCTTTCCCGCCTTCACCTCCGTAGAATGCTTAGGGCGTCGTAATCGCGGGAATAATCGTTATGAAAGATTCACAGTGGGCCATCGCGGTCGGCGTTCTGGCCGTCATCGTCTTCATCATCGTCTTCGCTGGGCAGTACCTCGGCGGTGGGCCGGGAGGTCCGGGCAAGGGAGCGAGCGTCTCAACGGATCCCTCATCCGAACGCGAATTGACTTTCGCCACCAAGTCCGCTCCGTCGGATGGAGGCTCGCCCATTGAGGTCGAGCAAAAAGGCCGCGGCGAAGCGCTTTTCTTCTTCGTCAACGACAACGCTCAACCCGTCAAGGTAGGGTTGATCCGCTCTAGTTGCCGTTGCACGGTTGCCGAACTTTATCTCCTCAAGGGCAACGGCTCGCAATGGTTCGCGGGAGTCGCATCGGGATTGATCGGGCAGTCGATTTGTGGCCCGTTAAGTGTGAGCTTGCTGTATCCGGCCCAGGTGAACGCCCTGGCGGGAGCGGCGCAGTGGTACGAACTGAAAAAGGATCAAGAAGCAGTGAGCGTTCCGCCTGGCGGCGGGGGTTGGGTTCGCATGGGTTGGGATGCCGAGCAGCCTGGTCCGATTCGCCTGGATGCGACTTTGTGGATGGAAGATCCGCAAATGGGCAAACGTGCTACCTTGGAAGTGGCTACATTTGTCCACGAATCGTTCCGCGTTCGCTCCAATGTGTTCTTCGGCACCGTCCGCGAAGCGAACCTCCGCGATGGCGTACGCAACGACTTGATCGTCTGGTCGGCTACTCGTCCGGCTTTCCGACTGAAGGTGAATCCCGGTAGTCTTCGCATCGATCCGCGTAGCGATCCGTTGGAAATCGGTACCCCCGAATTGCTTACCCCGGCCGAACGACGCGAGGCCGAACGTAGCACTACTGAACCCGTGCCCGGCGGAATGCTGTCGGCGTGGCGGGTGCCCCTGACGCTACGAGCGATGGCGGCAGACGGAAAAACGCCTTGCGACATCGGCCCCTTCTCGCGGACGTTGCTGGTAACGTCGCCGGATTTTCCGACCATCGAAAAGGTAGTCAACGTGTCCGGGAGAGTGCGCGGCTTGGTCGAATTCGGAAACGACAACGATATGGGTGAGCTGAATCTCGGCGTCTTTTCCCGCAAAGTGGGCAAAACAGACTCGATCAATCTCACCAGCGAATTGACCGGCCTCGAACTCAAAATCGACACCAATCGCACGGCTAAATTTTTGACGCCCGTCATCAGCGACCCGGAACCGGTCGGTACCTCACGGCGACAGTGGAAATTGAAATTAACGGTCAAGCCGGGAGCCGCCTTCGGCCGATTTCCGCGTAAGGAAGATGCGCTTTACGAAGACAGTGCGGTCTATCTCATTGGAACCGCCCCCGGTCAGCCACCGCGAACGGTGAGGATCGCCGTTATGGGGTCCGCGACGGAAAGCGTTGGTGGTAGGTAACTTGGAGCTTTTTGTCGAGTGAAATAATTCCGTCAATCCGTTGGGTCGTGTCGTGCTGTCGGACGATTCCCCTTGAATCCCCGCAGGGGTCTGGGTGAAAATGCCGATTATTAGGAAGAGTATTTAGGGAGGACGGACCTTGCACGACCAATCGTACACCGGACATCGCATCGCGATGACGCTCCTCACTGTCTTCTTAATCGCCATGAGTGGTGTGGGCGGCGTCTATGTCGCTCGTTGGCTGCGATCTCCCGCAGAAGCACGCCCGGAGACTGGTTCCGAAGCAACCAAATTCAAATTCCCTAGCCGTATTTTCGAGGGTTGGAAAAAACCCGATGTCGTTCTGGTTATCAGCGGCCAACAGTATGGCTATCTATTGCCCTGTGGCTGTTCCGATCCGCAAATTGGTGGATTAGAACGTCGATATAAGCTCGTACAGATAATCAAAGCGGCGGGCTGGCCTGTCGTGCCGATGGATCTAGGTGATGTGCCCCAAACCACAGGCCCCGTGGGATTACCCAACCAACAGGGCGTCATAAAGTACGTCTATGCCATGAAGGCGATGGAAAAGATCGGATATATAGGAGTTGGGTTGGGTCGTCACGAGGCGGGATTCGGGTTGTTGAATTTGTTGAGCGAGTATTCGCTGAACAACGAAAAGCCGCCCGTATTGATCAGTAACCTGATCGACGCAGACAAGAATCTACCGGGCATGACCAAGCCGTGGTTCTACGCCGACACGACCACAGGCGTTCGCGTCGGGGTGACGAACGTCATCGGTCCCAGAGAGGCCAACGAGATGAGGGCTCTTGACCCGTCCGTGCGGTTCGGTGTGACGCCTGAAACGCTCGACAACATCTTAGGCCAAATGAAAAAAGGCGGAGTCAATCTACCAGTCTTGATGTATCAAGGGCCGCTCGGCGAGGCGGCGAAGCCTTCCGAGGCGCGTGCGTGTGCGGCGGCTTACCCCCAATTCCCGATTGTTGTTTGTCTTAGCGAACACGAAGAACCCGATCTTCGGCCGACGGTGGTGCCCACCAAAGCGGGTGGAAATAGTCTGTTGATTCAGGCCGGGAAGAAAGGGAAATACGTAGTCGCTGTCGGAGCGTGGAAGACGGAAACGGGGTTCGACTTCAAGTACGAACGCATTGAAATGACGCCCGATTTCAAAGAAGCCGACGATAAACGCGCCGACAATCCCATTGTGCAACTAATGGAACAGTATACTGCCGAACTCAAGGCCAAGGACTATCTAGGCAAGTACGGTCAGCGTAAGCATCCGCTTCAGGTACTGGATGCGGTCAAGAATTTGCGCAACCCCGGCGAGCCGCAGTACATCGGATCTGAAGCGTGCAAGAAGTGCCACGAAGACGCCTACGACATCTGGAAAAAGAGCGGCCACTCCCACGCCTACGACACATTGGTCAACGCCAAGAATCCGGGCAATCGTCAGTTCGACCCGGAGTGCATCGTCTGCCATACCATCGGGTTCGGCTATCAAACAGGCTTTGTGGACGCTGTCAAGACACCGAAATTTAAAGATGTCGGATGTGAAAGCTGTCACGGCCCGGCCAGCCTGCACGCTCGTAATCCCAACGATGTGGAATGGCAAAAGCGCGTCAATCCGTGGCGGCACATGCCCGTCCCGCGCGATCAACAACTTCTGGCAATCGACTTGATGTGCCAGAAGTGTCACGACCAAGAAAACGACGTTCACTGGACCGGCGGAGGATTCAAACGCAAATGGCCGAAGGTCGAACACCCCTCGCCGAAAGCACCGGGCGACGAGAAGTGATCGTGCTTAGAATCCAGTGGCCATTTTGTGGATGACCTTGCCCTGGCGGAAGGTGATGCGGACGGTGCTTTTGTCGGATTCCCAGACGTAGACATCTCCGCCGCCGACGACCGGCGTAGAAGGCAATGCGACACCGAATTGACCGGCGACGTTCGATCCGTCGCCGGTTTCTTTTTCACCCTTGCCGAGAAGTTTGACCACATCGTCAAGAGTCATCCCGTTTTGAACCTTTTCGTAATTGGCCTTGGTGACCTTGCTTTTGCAACCGGTCAGCAGCAGGCACAGCACGAAGACGACAGCAAGTCGAGCGAATACAGAAGGATGGAGCATGAGAACTATCTCACGGAAAAAAGAGGAAGAACACGAAAAGACCGCGAATAACGACTGCTCAGACCACAAAAAAGCACGGAGGGCAGATGGTTCAGCCCTCCGCGCGAACACGTTCAACCGGCTTGTTACGGCTTGTCTTTCATCGCTCCTGCGTCGCGACGATACAACGGCAGATGGCGATAGTAGACCTCCAGCGACAGCAGGCACAGCGAGGTAGCACCGAGCCGACCACCGACGTGATCATCGCCCATAAAGCTACCTTCTTGACCGGGCTTGCCGCCAAGTCCCTGATCCTGGCGAGAGACCATGACATCGCGGATGCCGTTCTTGCCGCCGGGGCCGTTGTTCCAGAAGTCCCAGGCTTCGCCGCCCATGTGGTGCATGACCTGGGTAGCGTAGTAGGTGTAGTAGACGTTCGGCGTCGTCGGCGGGTAATTCTTGAGCTTGCGAATGCTCGCCAGCAAGCTGGGATTACGCGGGTTGACGCCCAAATACATCCGGCATAATGCGCCGACGGCGGTCATCGCAGGCGATTCGCCACTATTGGGCAAATAGCCGTAGCCGCCCTTATCGCTGGTTTCGCAACTGTTGATGTACTGTTCGACTTTCTTCAACGCGGCCTTGGGAACCGTTAGGCCGGCCATCTGACCGCTCTTGAGGGCCATGAGCATCCAGCCCGTGACGGACGTGTCGCCGGCGGTGCGCGGCGAATATCGCCAGCCACCCCCGGCCGGATCCTGACCGGAGACGATGTAATTCAGGCCCATCTGAGCTGAAACCTTGATGGCCGGATCGCTGGTGAGGCCGTATGCTTCGCACATGGCGATAGTTGCGATGGCATGGCTGTACTGGTCGCCGCCGTAGTAGCCGCGTTGTTGGCTGGTTTTGTCCTGCGTTTTGATGAGCCATTCGATAGCCTTACCGACGCCCTTGCTGTAATCGATCTGGTTGACGTTATCCTTACTCGGCTTGTTGGTGATGCCGGCAGCAAGGAAAGGCAATAGGCCGAACGCGGTCCCGGCGGTGTCGTTGTTGCGGGTAGTGTTGGGGACGCAGTTATCGGGCTTGATCGTACCCTTGGGTAGCGGAGCGGTACGGGCATAACGGTTGAACTGGTGCAAACTCCAGTGACCGTCGGGAGCCTGGTGATGGGCCAAGAACTTGAGGCCCTTACCTACCGCCGCCTCGCTGGCGGAGCTACCGCCACCTTCGGCGAGCATTTTCTTGCGGGTCGAACCGCTACGTCCTCCGAAGCCACCTGCTCCGTACAGTCCTCCCATACCTCCCAGTGTTCCGGACATTGCGCCGGTGCCGGATTGGTTGGGGTCCATCAAGGCAGCGCCGGTGCCGCCACCGCTACCAGGCGGAGGGGGAACGTTGGTCGGAGCTGATTCCGGTGCACCAACGATACCGACGGCCGCTGTCGGGTCCACGGGTCCGGGTACTGAGACTTCTTCGATCCGGTCAACATTGTAGTTGAGCGGAACCGTGCTATCCAAGCCAATGTCGGTACTGGTCAAGTCGGTGTCTTTCTGGACATCCTCGACTTCATTTTTCTGAGCTACTTCCGGCTGTTGTTCGGCCGGACGAGCAGTGGCTCTGTCGATGAAGTAAAACAGAACCGCCACACCGCCGATGACGACGATGTTCATGGCGGCGCTGGTCGCCCACACGGCGAGGAACCGGCCGAGAGAGATGCCCTCGGTATTCCACTTGGGGGCGCTGATGATTGCCTTAGACATGATTCGATGATCCTCGATAATTAATTTTTGTACTAATTTTCAATTCAACGCGACGGCGAATTGGGGCGTTGACACACCCGTTCGCCTTACCTGAAGATCGCGGAGATTTAGCCGGCCGCGGTCGATGGAGGGAGGCCCACTCCCAGCCACCGACCGCGGCTAGGCACCTGTTTGGTCATCGGGCGGTTTGCCGCCCGATTCCGAGGAACCATCATCGAGATTACTGCCGTCCCCGAGCCGTCCCTCACGACCCGGCGAGTTCCGACGGAGGGTGAAGCCCTGTAAATGAGGCCGCGCCAGAGGAACGGATTCAACCGGAGCAGCCAGCGGTAAAGCATCCGGCGGAGGCGGTACGAATTCGGTCTGGCGTACCAATCGCAGCCGATCGCGGAGCAACTGGTCCTGTCGGCGAAAATAGTACGTTAGACCGATCACCGTAAATATCAGGGCTACCAACATGCCCGGAACGATGTAGAGGATCGGCTTGACCCAAGCTGCCGTGAACACATCCGGCTTGGCCTTCGGTGCCGGAACGGTGATTGTGTGGGCGACGAGGAGGGGAGCTTTTTTTTGCGGTTGGTTTTTGTCGAGGGTGCCGTAGCCGAACTGCTTGAAAAAGTAACCGGCGACCTGAACGCGGACGCCTTCTTTGAGTTTACCTTTACCCAACAACGAGCGCGGCAAAGCAGCGGGCCATTCCGTGAACACAACGCACACAGCCTGCGCCCCCATCGTATCGGGGAAGATCCAGGCTTCGTAAAGGTCGTTGACTCCTTCGTCAGCCGCTTCGGGCGGAGGACGGTAGCGGTTGACGAGATGAACATGACCCTCGAAGAAGATCACCTGTCCCCGATAGAATGCCGCGTCGGTCAGCAAGTGGGTTGGCGTGACATCGGCACGGCTGTGAGAGCGGAACGCTTTATTGGACGTGTAGTTAGCGAGTGTCAAAACGCGGGCGTACACTTCGCTTTCCAGATCGCCTTCGACGATAGGTTGCCCGTCTTTGATGGTCGCAAACCAATCTTCGGGAATAGGCCGAAATCGATCGGTATCCCGCAGTGACCAACAGTTCAGAGAGTGTCCGGCCCTTAACGTCGCGAGTGCCGAAAACGGATTTGCATTGAATCCTTCCAAGACGGACGAGGCGGTACCGGCTGCAATACGCGACTGACGACCGGTCATCACACCTTCGAGTTTCCACGCCATCACCCGATCGTGTTCACCGGCATAGATTAACGCCAGCACACCATGAGAACGGGTAGGCAGTGCCGACGCTCCGAATGCCTGCATCGCGAAATCGAGCGGATTGACCTGGATTTCAGGCACGCCAAACAACGGCCCCGAATCGACCCCTGCGGGTTTCGGTGGAGCGGCCGCGCGCACGTCGAGTGCACCCCACAAGGGGAGAATGCCCAAGGCGATCGCGTGAAGAATAGTGCGTCGCATCCGTGGCCTCTCGTTCGATGATTTCGACGTGAACGGTGGGCCGTAAGTTCCCGTCATTTTATTCTATCCTGACGGGTTTCGTTCCGCAAGGATTTAGTGAGCGTGAACGAGATAAAATGCGGAGACACTCAAAGACACAGATCAACCGTCAAGCCGTCAAGAAAAAAGAGGATCCGTTTCCTCATAAGGACCTTCGCTTGCAAGGCTGGAGCCTCGGTGGTACACATCATGATCGGCCCGCGGCAATGGGTCTTCAGCTCGCGTAGCCGCCACACTTGAAGCACTTGTTGGAGAACTTGTAACTGCAGCTCGTGCAAAGTCGAGCCGTAGCACCCGCCGAGACATAGTCGCCGCATTTTACACAACTGGGATTGTAAGAACAATTGTTACAGAGTTTGGCCAAGGGACCGACAGACTGATAACTACCGCAGTCAACACACTTGTTACTAAACTTGTATTGGCAATTATTGCAAATGGATGCGGTGGCAGTCATGGGGTGTTCTCCGGTTGGTGCTGTGCGTTAAAACCACTTCATAGTTCCGCCAGAAAGTGCATGATTATATCGCAACTAGCCGATCTCCGTCCTCAGTCTAGTGTCGCATGTAGTATAGATCGTGTAGATTGATGGTTTACGAATTCACTGATCCTCGAACAACAAACTATGCTCAGTCTACGAAAAACTTTCTTCAGTAGCCAAAGTTCGCAAACGAAGTAATAAACCTCCAGCAAACTTTCACATCTTCCGATTTGCTATAGCGGCCTGTTTGTCGGCGTGTCTCATTTAACGCCGGTAGGCATCAACCCATCCGAACCACAGCTTACTTGATTTTCTGAGCATCCTCGCGGGTAGGATCACTTCCAGACCTCCGTCCCGGTGCTCTATTCGCACGTCGAGCTTTCCGGCCGCATTCTCCGACCGGAGGTCAGTAACGTCCGGCTTGCCGTTCGCATCCAGGAAGGTGAAGAGCATCTTACCTGAATCCTTGTCGGACCCTTTGACGACAATCTGGTCCGTGGTCAAGTTGAAACCTTCCAAACTGCGAAACCCCTTTTCGGCCGAGTAACCGAAGCGGAAGGTGATGCGGTCCGGCCATGTGCCTGATTTCAATTTGATGTCTGCCCAGCCTATTCCTCGTTCACTCATGACAACGAACACGGTCTGGTCTTTCTCTATACGAGCAGTTACGGAATTGGTACCTCGCGTATCGATCACGAACTCCGGAACTTTTGCAGCAGGATCGGGATCAGAGAAAGCAAACAGTGTGCCAAGCAACAAACCAATGGCCATGATATATTCTCCTTAAGCGTGAGAGTGTTCACAAATGGTGGATCGAAACCAGTTGATGATTCGGACACGGTTGGTATGGATCCGTTTTCCGTAATGAAGAGCGATTCCGCTCCTCACATCCTACATTTTACCGCCATGCCTCAACAATCCAAGCGTGCATCTCTCGCAGTCGCACCATTTACAGAAATTCGACGGAACCATGACTTACCAATAACATGCTTTGAAATACGGTCCTTGACGTACTGTCTGGGACCCCAATGCGAAAACGTACTTATCTCAAGGATGTTGCTAATCTCATTTTTGGAACCTCTCATGCCGTCATCCGGTCGTCGCGTTCATCTTCATCGCGCTCTGTCTAAATTGGGCTTCGGCTCGCGGGCCGAGGCGTGGACCTGGATTGTGTCCGGCAAAGTTTGTGTGGATGGGCATATGGTTCGCGATCCGCTCACCTGGGTTGATCTCTCGCAGAAAATCACTCTAAATGGCAAGCGTTCCACTAAACGTAACCTTACCATCGTCCTACATAAACCGCGCGGCGTCGTCACCACTCGCCGTGACGAACATGGTCGGCAAACGGTGTTCGATCTCTTGCCGGCCGAACTTGGCTACCTCATCGCTGCCGGGCGACTCGATGCCGACAGCGAGGGGTTATTGATCCTCACCAGCGATGGTCCCTTGGCGGCCCGATTGACCGATCCCGTTCACCACGTTCCCAAGACCTACAATGTATCATTCGATGGAACGATCAGCGACGACATCCTCGACGCCTTGCGCCGTGGCGTTTTGCTGGACGACGGCCCGACTCGTCCGGCTGTGATCGAGCGGTTGCCTTCTGCGAAAGGCACCCTGTTGGAAGTGGTGTTGACGGAAGGACGTAACCGCCAGATTCGTCGAATGCTGGAGCTAGTTGGCTTCAAGGTACGGCGGCTGGTGCGTGTGCGGATCGGTGGGTTGGACTTGGGAGCGGTTCCTTGCGGAGCTTATCGGGTGCTGACCGATGACGAAATCTCGCTTTGCGATTCTGAAGGGAGAAGATAAACCCCGCTTCGTCCCCAGTATCTGTTTAGGGGTCAGGGGTTAAGCCCTCCTATCATCCCGATTGATCCATTGCCTTTGACGACACATCCTGCAAAAATAACAAATAGCCCAAAACTCCTAAAACAGTCAGGATGCGAGCATGAAGCGGATCTTATTCCTGGCAGCGTTGGTGTTGACGACGACCGCTCAGGCTCAAGTAGTCGTGCGTGCGCCGGGTGTTCACGTCGAAGTCGGTCCCGCCGTCGTGGTGCGGGCGTTCGGCGTTGAAGTGATCGTACCGCGTCGCGGACCAAAACCGCCTGTGGCACCGCCGCCGATGATTCCGTCCGTCAAGGAAGATTCCGACGTGCCGCCGGTACCGCGTGAGGAAAACGATTTGCTACCTGTGCCTTTACCCAACTCCACTCGACGACGTGAGTCATCCGTTTCAGATGTCAACCGACGATTTGCGTTGTCGTCCCCCGTGACACCTGGTGAATTTGTGGCGGGTCACAAGCCGTTCAAGCCCGGCGCGTACGAAGTAGTCTTTGTCCATCCTGCCACGAATAAGCCGGTCAAAGTAAACTTCGACCTGCCTATCTCGCCTCGGCGTGTCAATGTCTCGAAAACACAAATCGACTTCCGCTGGGGACTGCTCAAAGGGTTGACCCTTCTCTTTGAGGCGGACGGCTCGGTGCGCCTCGTTGATTGATACCACTTTCCCTTCTCGATTGGCAGGTCAGAGCTAGGCGAGCGGGGCGTGTCAACGCCCCGATTATTGCAGCGCCGTCGCTTCGGCATAGCGATGCGTCGGGGTAGGGCGACCGGGCCGGAAACTTTGCATCGACACCAGGTGTGCTCCGGCTCCAACAGCGGTCGTCGTCTGGGGGACTACGTCGCGGACGAGTTGTTCCAGTTTCTCCGGTGCCATCGCGATACGGGCGTTGACGATCAGATCGACCACCGCCGTTCGTTCGCGGGACGCCAACGACAACTCCGGTGGCATTCCGCTCGCTACCAGATTCGCGACGCCGAATAATCCCTCGGTCAACCCGATGGCCTTGAGATGTGCGACCTCGGCCCCATCGGGCAAGCCTGCCTGAATTCGTTGCACGACGTCCAAGAGTAATCCGTCCAGGTCGAAAGCGGTCGGGCCTTCCACACGATAACCGGCATTCAGCCAGCCCAACTCGGCTTCCCCCTCGGCGTAGATGTCGTAGTCGATGTCGAGAATTTTGCGACCGAACACCCCTTGTTGATCGAGCAAGCCGGTCAACGCTTCCAAGCCCTGGCCGGTCTTGGCCGACATGGTCACTAAGGGAGTAGCGGGAAAGCGTTGTTTGACAAGTCGGGTCAGTTCGTCAATCTGAGCCGGAGTCAGTTCGTCAATACGGTTGAGAACGATAGCGTCGGCTTCCTCCAGTTGCTTCTGGAAGATATACGCTGCCTTGGGTGAGAATCCCCCTGCCGGTTCGCCACGTAGAATCTTCAGCCCGTGGCTGGGCTTGAGTAAAACGGCATAAGGGGCGACCTCGAAACGCATTGCGTACAAGTCCTTGAGCGGTTGCACGACCGTGGCGACGAGGTCGGTACAACTACCGACCGGCTCGGCCAAGATGATGTCAGGACGGCGGTCCTGCTCTAGTTTACCGACACAGCCGACGAGATCGTCAAAGCGGCAGCAGAAACAAGCACCGGCGACTTCCTCGACGGAAAGCCCCTGAGAACGCAAGCTGTTGGTGTCAACCAGGTCGGCGGCTTGGTCGTTGGTGACGATGCCGACATTCAGACCGCGTTGGCGATAGTGGGCAGCCAAACGGGAAAGGGTGGTTGTTTTGCCGGCTCCGAGAAAGCCGCCGATCATAACAAAACGAAGCCGAGTCATATCACCTCGAAGAAAGAGGAGCCAGTCCATGCCGGCGAAGTAGGTCGTGCTGATCCGGGGAGAGGGCGAACTCGACGAACTGTCGGACACATTCCGACGACGAAGGCCGAGTCACCAAAACGGCCGGACGCACAAACGGATATTTGTACGTGGTGATAGTCTCGGAACTTGGCATCACCCCGGCAAGGGGTAGCACGCGAATCGGTTGCCTCTCCAATCGGTCTTCCCGTCCCTCGGCGAGTTGTCGCAACGTCGCCATCAGCGACACACAACCGATGGCACCCGGTCGGTCGGCCACCGCCTGTACTATCTGTTGATGAGTTGACACGGCCAGTGTTGGCTTGGCCCACATTGGCTCCAGCTTGAGAAAGTCGTTTAACTGTGTCCGTGCCGCTCGTCCTTCGGTTAGGCCGACCACCGTCACAGGAACATCCGGCCCGCCTAATTCTTTCCATGACGAGTACGACTGGCTGTACAGTTCGACGGCTTGTTCCTGGCGTATCGAACTCAGAGGATTATCGCGATGGACGATGAACACCAACGCATCGCGTCCCAGGAAGTGCGAGACCAACCCCGTCTCTTCGGTGCGTATCTCCCGCATCAACATTCCCACATCGGCCAATCCTTCGCGGGTGTCCCTGGCTCCCTGATTGGATAGCCCCGCGTCAAAGTCAATGCGCACGTTCGGATGTTGGCTCTCGAACCGCTCGGCGATCGCTCTCAGCACCGGCAACAGCACACGCGAGCCACATATCAACAAGTGTTTCGGTGGCGGTTCTGCCGACTGACAACCGCACAGGCTCAGGAGCAGCATCAGAACGTACCATAGCCGCACCATAAGCCATTCCTCGAAAAAGCGAGAAGCGGACAAGAAAAATCCGCGTCAAAATCAGTGTAAATGATCTATCCACGAGCTGACAAGCGTTGAAGCGATTCGCCCTTCTTGCAGATTGCCGAATTTGCTGATTAGGGCGACTGTTGCGTTTGGTTCGTCTCGTTAGCGAGATGGTGCCCGTGTAGATGCCGGAATATATCGCCCGTGATGCCCGCCGAGTCGATAGAGCGTGACGATACGCCGGACTCTCATTGTCGGAGCGTATCAGGCCGGTTTAGACTCAACGTACCTATGATTCGTTGGGGGAGGATCGCGCCGATGTCGAGTTTCTTCCTGCTGGCTGTGCTAAGCATGCCAGCCCACTATCCGCATCCCCGAGCCGTGCCGTATGTAGGTCCGGTCAATTTCGTGGGCAAGTATGCGCCCCGATGGATTGACTATTGGGCATATTCCTATGGGCCTTCCGGCGGTGTGCTGGCTGCTGGTTTGTTAAATGCTCTAGAAATCCAAGGTAAAAGCTTATCAGAAGCTAAAATTGAGCCAATTAAAAAAGCACTTGGAGAAGACTTTGAAAAGCTGAAACCTCATTTTTCTCAAAAGAAAAAGCTGGCAGTTCGTCCTAAAAGAAATCCCACCCGTGAAGACAAAGAACTTAAA
>RGDT01000091.1 GCA_009918525.1 Planctomycetia bacterium | reverse complement strand
CTTTGTCCAGACGCGATAGGGCCGCCGAAACCTTGGCCATCTGCATGAGCGACAGAATGCCTTCTTGCATCCGCGCGCCCCCTCCGGACCCGGAGACGATGATGACCGGTAAACTCAGGCGGATCGCTTCCTCAATGGCCAGCGTCAGCTTTTCGCCGACGACGGACCCCATGCTGCCGGCCATAAAAGCGAAATCCGTGACTCCCAGGACCACGGGGCGACCGCGAATAAAGCCGCGACCCACGACAGCCGCATCTAGCATTCCTGTTTTCGTTTGTTCGGCTTGGATCCGCTGAGCATAGGTGATGCGGTCGGTGAATCCCAGAGGATCAATCGGGCTCAGATCGGTAAACCAAGCCTCGAAACTATCCTCATCGAGCAGTTGCGCGATCCGTTGCGAAGCCGGAAGATAGAAGTGATAGTTACATTCCGGGCAGACGTTGAAACGCGATTCGGCTTCTTTGCGGAAGATGGTCGCTTTACACTGCGGACAGCGAATCCATAGCCCCTCAGGCACACCTCTTTTGGGCCGATCAGTCATTGCTTTGTTATTCCCGTCGGGATTCATCGGCCTTCACTCTGTGGAACCAATAGTGCCAACGATACGAGTCGTCGGGTGATTTCGCAAGTTGTTATCATGACAACGATTAAACGAGACAACGTCAAGCCCACTTCAACAGCTTGTCCCTAATTGGGGCGAGAGAGCATCTCAGACTGCTTCATTAAGAAAATGACAGCGTAACTTACGAATTGCCTTATATTTTTCGTCGCTAACGCGTTCGACGGGCAAAGCTAACGCCTCGCCTATTTCCTGGGGAGTCCACCCGTCAAAACTCAAACAGAGTATTCGTCGTTGACGTTCCGATAACACCACATGGGCCGCATGATTTACCACTTCCCGGTCCTCGGCCCGGACGCGATGTTCGTCGCCTCGTCGGTCGGCGGCGGCTTCGACTCCTTCGCCGTGTCGCCGTGCACGCTGGGCACGCTTTTTTACAGCATCGACCGCTCGAAGAAATTCGCGGCGTTCTTCTCCTTCGACCTGTAAGGCCATGGCCCATCGAGAAGGGGGCAGACGTTCCAAAAGACGGCGAAAAACCTCCTGTGTGCAATCGCCCCAGGCGTCAGCCGGAAGCCGAGCATTCTTCCAGCACGTCGTGCAATAGCGACCAATGTCATTGATCCAACGATGAGAAACATCCGCAGATGATAGGGATTCGGCTCCCAAAGCACTCAGAGCGGTACCTAAAACCATGGCGACCATGATCGGCCGTTTTGTTTGCGGTGTGTGGGTAGTAGACATAGGCGTTGAAAACTCCCTAGTAGATGGAACGCAATACCGCCTGAGAACGGACGTTCTATCAGGCTATTCTCGCCAACCTTATGATCATTCTAGGAGCCGACACGGCTACTGGCGCGGTCGATACGCTCCCAGAAGGTGCGAAGTGTAGCGTGAACATCAGCGGGAGCCTCGTCGCGAGCATATTCCGCCAGCGTGTAGAGATGGAGCAACGCCCGCGACTCGGACTGTAGATCCGGATACTCATCGGCCAAACGATTCACGAATTCTTGAGCGGTTTCATGATCTTTGCGATCCTCGGAGCGTTCGCGAGCCAACGCCTCTAAGGCAGCGAAACTATAACGCACCAGCCAACGAGGGGTCGAGGTGGCGGCCCGACCACTTCGATAGGGATTCTCGTAGGCTGAAAAAGGGATATTGGCGTCTGCCTCGATCGGTTCGTCGGTGATCACCGCCTGGTCCTTGGAACCCATGAAGAACGCATCCCACCAAGCTAACCACCGCTTTGCCCATTCGCTGAAGTTGGCGAAGAAGGCCAATCCTTGACGTAACACCAGCAAAACCACAGCCACCGCCATCGCAATGAACACCGCAGCTTTCAACCACGGCGCGAGAAACGCCTGCCAATGAGTCCATTCCCAGGAACGAGAAGGAGGCGAAGTTTTATCGTCGCTGGGACGTTGCTCGCTTTTGTTGCCGTCCTTATCCTTCGCTGCCTTTGCGTCTGAGACAATTTTGTTTTTTTCGTCTTTGCCAGCCTTAAGCGGATCGGGATTTTTGCCGCCTTTGTTACTGGCTTCTCCTTTATGGTCCTTTGACTCCCCGCGACTGCCTTTTCCTTCGGCGGGTGAATCACTGTTGGGTGAGAAGTTACTGGCTTCGCGTTTCTTCGATGTCAATTTCCAATCGCTTACTAGGGCGTTTTCTGAATAAGGTCGGGGCAACAGGGCGGCGACGACGATCAATCCGACCAGTAATCCCCCGCCGCTTGTCAACCAACCAACCGTCATGCTCGCGGGCATTTGTAACCGCCTTTGCCGTAAATACCTCCTCAGACCGAGGAAACATGTCGTAAGCAACAGTCCCAACCCAGACACGAGATAAATGGCCATCAACTGAAACGCCCAGACTCGTCGTTCAGGCACGGACAACGGCAGCAAAGCTTGTCCAAGTCCAAAAATCGGCATCGCAGCCAGCGAAAGGTACACGACCCAACCACCTAGCGTGCGACCTTCGCGAGCCTTGGCACTGAAACGACGCCAGCGTTCGAGAAAGCTCAACGGTCGGCCTTTTTCGTCATGCTCGGGAATGGGGTCCATCGGTCCCGCGTCGATCCGGGTAGCTTGTAAAAGTCCCTCAGCGGAAGATTCGACATCATCGTCAATGTTCGTACAGTCCCAGACCAACCCATAGGTCACCCACCACACGACGGCGATCATCACCAGATTGGCAAGGAACGACCAGGCCCGAATTGGTCCTGGGTACTCGACGAACGACTGCATTCCCATGTAGGCCAAGACAGTCAGTATTAAACCGTACAAGGAAGCACGTTGGGCAGTCTCACCATTCATCGATATGCGAGCCACTAGCACGATTCCGAAGACGTAAAAAAACAGTATCCATTGCAGACGAAAACGCCAGGGGCCTTCAGATGTGTACAAAATTTCAAGAAGAAAGAAAACGAGACTCCCCACTAACCCCAGAATCAGAGCCGGACTGCAGATAACGGCGACGTGGTCGATTGGAGTCGGTGCTAGTTTTTCCGAGGCCATCGCTGTCACTCCGACAACCGGTAATTATTCATCTATCAAGTTAAATTATTAACCGCACAGAGAACAATGGTCACACGGGCCGGCGAGCGGGGGTGGCTCCATACCCCGGTTTGCACATGAACCGGGGCGTTGACACACCCCCGCTCGCCATATTCAAAAGTAGTTCTCCTGGCTTGTAAATCTAAGCAGCTTGGAAAAAATAATCCGTCTGTGTGGCTTTACTTTGTCAATTCGTCGCGAGGAGTATCTCCAATTTCACGTTTACACCCATAAGTGCGCCGAAAAACAATAATAGGGAAAGAGCCGCTACTAATCGCCGAATGGGTTAGGAACATCGCAGGGATGTTTCCACCACGCAATCTTACCCACATGCTCGAAAAGGGTGATAGCTATGACAAGGAAGTCGTGCCGGGTGATGGTGTTCGGCACCAGCCTACTGCTAACAGCGGCGGTACTGGCAGCCGACACGACCCCAACCGCGGATGAAGCGGATCGAGAGACGCAGCATTTGCTCGAACAGCTAAAGCGGGTCGGTGACCAGATTCTTGGTAACACGCAGTCGCCTAACCTGTATCGATTCCAACTCGATCAGGGCGAAATACTCATGAAACTCGCTGCCCGTTCCAAACCGGACGGCCGCGACGGCTGGTTGCGAATGGCGATTGACAGCTACGCAACCGCCGTAAGCCAGGCTCCTGAGAACATCCCTAACGTCAACGAATGGATGGGTCAGGTGGCCAACTATGTCGCTCGAAACTACCCTGGAAGCGGGGTGCATTCTTACATCGCCTATAAGTCGGTCTACGCAGACCACACCCGTAATCTGGTAAAGAACGGCTCCGACCCCGGCAAAGTGCGGGATGTCCTATGCGAACGTCTCATGGATTTCGCTCGCAACAATCCCAAGGCTGTCGAAGCACCCAAAGCTGTCTTAGAAGTGATTGAAATCAATGAGACGGCGAAGAAGGTTGATGCAGCCAAAGTGGCTTGCCGATTCCTGATGGCCGCTTACCCGTCCGATCCAATGGCTAAGAAAGCCAAAGAGACGATGTGGCGGCTGGGTCTTGAAGGTGAGCAAATCGATCTGAAACTGCCGCTGCTCTACTCCGGCACCATTAACGCTGAAGAGACGTTCGATCTGCAAAGTGTTCGAGGTCGCCTCGCGGTTCTGTACTTCTGGTCTTCGGCGACCGCGGTTGACACCGACTTCAGTGATCTTCGCGATCTAGGTGACAAATATCGCCGATTAGGTCTGGAAGTCGTGTTCATCAACACCGACGCCACGGCGGCTGCTGGTCGCGAATACCTCTCCAACAAACTCACCGGCGGTACCCATGTCTTCCAGAAGGGTGGTGTCGAAGGTGAGGTGACCGGTCGCTATGGCATCCGTACCCTGCCGGAAACGCTGCTCATCAGCACCGAAGGCACCTTGATATCTCGGTCGGCCAACCCCTCTGGTATCGAATCGGGAGTCGTGAAGCTGCTAGGCCCGGTATCAAATAATTCGGCCTTGCGTCGCCGATAATCTGAGTGTTGGCCCTGCTGGAGCCGCCGACGCATGTCGGCGGCTTTATTCGTTTTGCTACGTGTCTGTTGTTGTCGGTTCATCATTCGGCGGTCTAACGCAACAACCGTGCTAATTGAAGCCCGCGCATTGCCGCCATATCTCCCGGACGTTCAACAAGCGCTGCCTCGAATGCAGTAACCGCCTCCATTTTGCGTTTCTGGGAGAGAGCTTGCTGGCCGTCGTTCATGGCTTGGCCGTAACGAGCCTGACGGGCTCCATCACGAGCCGCGAGATCATCGGGCAGAAGTCGGAGAGCTGCCTGAAATGCTTTCAGAGCCTCGGCGAACGAGTTGCGATTCAGTGCGAGATTACCAATTCTCACGAGTCGTTCGTATTCCAGGCGATTACGCTGATAGTTTTCCAGTGCCAGCCGGGCATTACGAAGTTGACGAGCAACCTCGTCGTTAGTTGGATTCAACCGCAGTGCTTCGGCATAGGCCAAGACCGCGGCATCGTATTGACCGGCTGCCATCGCAATCGCTCCAGCCTGAATGTTTCGCAAATACGACTCTTGATTGGTCCGGGCAGTCGCGGCCATTTGTTGAGCGTTTTTTAGCATCTTTTTGGCCTTCTCGTCCTCCGCCCACGCTGCTACTGCTTTCTCGGCTAGCCGGACGGCTTCGTCTAGTTGTCCGTTGGACGCGGCCAAATTCGCGGCAGCCAGTAGTTTGGCGTTGGATGCTTTGACCTTGTCGAGCGTTTCCTTGGTGGTTCGCACAAGGCGGTTGCCCTCGCGATCGTCAGGTATTAGCTTTAACGCCGTATTGAGTTCCGTGAGGGCATCGGTGTAGCGTGTGTCGCTGATCGCCTTTCGGGCACGGTTTAGGCATAGCTCAAATTCGCGTTGTTGTTTGTCACGTTCGACACCAGCGACCAGCTTGGCTTCCGCTCGCTTTTGTCCGTCTTTCGCGTCCAGTGAATCCGGCATGATGGCCAGAGCGGCAGTGTATTCCCGCACGGAGTCGGTATACTGTCCTGCCTCGAACGCCGTCTTGGCGGCTGCAAACCGGGCGTTGTAATCCTGTAGTTTTTTCTTCTGGGTTTCGTCCCTTTCTAACGCGGTTCGAGCCTCAGCCAACGTCGCCTTCACCTCGACATTTGCTGGTGCCAACAGTAAAGCCGATTCTAAACTACGAACCGCGACGGCGTATTGTTTTTCCGACACCGCCTTGCGTCCCTCCGAAAGTAATCGGGCTGTTTCCGTAGTACGATTCTGGAGGTCTTCGCTATCTTTGCGATTTGCTGCCAAACCCGAGCGAGCCGCGATAAGCCCGTCAAGCGCCGCTAGATCCTGAGCGTCGAGCTTGAGGGCTTCACCGAATGCCTTTTCCCCTGCATCGAATTTCCCTGCAGCTAGAGCCGCTTTGCCCTCTGCGATAAAACCTGCCAAGTCCAGGCGTTTCTTGCTATCCGTTAATTCGCGGCGAATTTCCTCTAGCTTTTTTTGTTCCTCGGCTAGTCGTCGCGTTGCATCGTCTTGGTTGCCGGCAACAGGTTCGGGGCGACGGTCGCGAGGCCCGGAAAAAATCATGAGGGCTGCGATACTTCCTCCGACCACAAGCAGAGAGACCATAGCCGCCGATAGAATCGGAATTACGTACCAGGAAGAGACACGAGGAGCATCGAAACCTGCCCCACATTCGGGGCAACGAAGCGTCGAGCCGATTGGAATGGGACGATCCGACCGCAGCATTTTATTACAGGCGGGGCAGTGTATCAGGGAGTATGACATTGCGTCGGCCCTTGCAGAGTAAAGGAATGAAGACTTGTTACTGGAGCCGTCTTTCAGGGGAGGTAAAGTTTCCCCACTCGACGAGTTGGAGCGTGTCTCGGGCTCAGCACTTAACCAACTGGTTGGCGTCGCCGGTTTCTCTTTCCCTTCTTTCCCGCGCCGGGGAGTAGAAGAGAGTTATCCGAAGCGTTTCCAGTTAATTAACCATTGAACGGCTGAAAAGGTTCGACTTGCGCCGCCCTCGTCGGTTGTTCCTTCCGTTCTGATAATCCCCCATGACGCGTCCGGCTCAGATAGCGTTAGGGACGGCAGTAAGCAATCAGACGGATTTGATCGTCAAAGCCGGGAGGGAGAAGGACGGTACAAGAGAAAATTCTGTCGCTTACGCGTCTGGCTCTGATGGCGTCTGGGACGGCACTACTTAATGGGCCGGCCCGCTCCAAACCAAGATTTCGCCCTTGCCGGGTACCGATGTATCGCCCGTGTAACGCCGATAAACCCCGTGCCATGCATCGACCGGAGTTGTGAAACCATGTTCGGCTAAACTTTTGGTGTAAAGACGCAGGAAGTTTGGATTGTAAACGCATCCCGCTGAAAACGTTGGCATCATTTTCAATGGCTTGAGGCTGATAATCGTACCGCGAACCATCCACGCTCCCGTGCGAATTTCGGCTCCGCTCATCAACAGGATCGTTCCGCCCTTCATTTGTAATCCGGCAAAGTCGCGCACGGGGCCACGCACTGCAATGAGGCCACGCCGCATTCGCATCCCGAGTTCGATACCCGCAGAACCTTCAATAAGGATAGTGCCGCCTTTCATGCCTTTCATGCTACCGCGATAGGCTGCGCCGGTCTGCCCCCCGGCATGGCCGTGAATATGGATCAAGCCGCCGCTCATCTCTCCGCCCACCCAATCGGAGGCATCTCCGCCCACTTTGATGATACCGCCCTTCATGTAGGCACCGAGGTGCATACCGGCATGACTCGAAAAGGTGATACGTCCATGAGACATAGCGCGGCCGATCCATTTGACCCGGCCACAATCGCCGTGGAACACCAGGTTATCGGTGCCTGAACCGTTGACTTCGAAAAAGTCATCGACCCTAAATTGACGTTTGCCCATGAACAAGGGTAAAGAGGCGACTTCGCCATGACTCAGGGAAGCCACAACGTCCGGGGTCAGTACCTCAGCCTCTAGCGGTACATCCGGACGCTGCTTGAGCGTGAAAATGGTTTGGCTCATGAGTTTGCCTGAGTGCAGGGCTGAACGTCTGGGTGTTCGAGACGTTCCATCTCGACGGGGTAATTATCGAATGACATCGTGTAATATTGCTGGAACAGCGGACGAATAAAATCGGCGATTTTCGGATCGTGGAACGGTTGCGTGAGCAAACTGTGACCTTCGACGGTCTTACGAACTTCTCCTTCCTCGATCACCACTTCGCCACCCTTGATCACGTAGCGCGGATAGGCAAACATTTTTCGCGCTTCTTTGATATCATTAAAAACTGCAACATCGGCATCGGCCCCAATACCAAGATGACCCTTTTGCCTCAGTCCCAACGAGCGTGCCGGGCCTGCCGATGTGATGATCGCGATTTCGTACAATGTGTATTCCCGAGTCAGTTCTGGCAAGATGATTCGCTCGAGAACCTTTGGTGGCAGTTTCTTGATCTGTTCGCGACGGAAGTCGGCGTTCATCAACAGCTCGATAATCTCCGGGTATCGCCAGAACGCGGCCCCGTTGGGGTGATCGGTCGTCAAACTCATTCGCCATGGATCGCTGATCAGCAACAACATCTCCAGACCAACAGCCCACTGGATCGCGTTAACCAGATTCTTCTCCTTGTACACATAAGGTACGACTCCGCACCCCGTCTCGTTCTCAACGTCGATGTTCCCCCACTTACGGCCCGTGAGTTTATACAGCAGATGTTGCCATGGACCATCGGCGGTAATGGTCACGGTGTTGCCGAACAGCACGGCTCCGGCGTCGGCTGTGAGATTAGGATGAGCGTTGAAATAGTCGGCAATCCGGGTCGATTCAGAACGCATCGTGGTCCAGTCGTTGCCACCATAGGCATGGTACTGGATGTGTGCGATGTGGGCACGATTCGACTCGACAAGTTTCAGGGTTTCGAGCGTTGTAGCGTAATTGCCCGGTACACCCAGATTGTTACAGTGCAGATGAAGGGGGTGCGGCAATCCCAGATCGTCCACGATGCGGGCCAACGATTGGATAATGCCTGCCGGAGTAATTTTGTTGTATCCGGGTACTAATTCATAAAGAGTGTTGGCGTCTTTACCCCACTTCCAGGCCGTCACACCACCTGGATTAACCGCCTTCACCCCATAGGCTTTCGCCGCGCCCACACACCAGGCCAAGAAATGCCGTGCCCGTTCCGTCTCACCTGCTTCGAGTTGATCGAGTAGTATCTCGTTGTTAGCCATCAGCACACATGTAGACTTGTCAACAATCGGCGTATCGCGCAATTCTTCGTGCGTGTGCCGTGCGGAGAGAATAGGTACGGCTGCCTCATTGACGGTCGTGTAACCCAGGCCGCCGTATAAGTATCCTGTGACGTAAGTCGTGGGTGTTGCGCCGGATATTCCGCCACGGCGTATAGCGGTGCGAACGAAAGGCTCACTGTGCAGATGGTCTTCGGGGATCATGGCTCGGGCGAAGTTCAGAGCCGCTCCAGCGACGTGCGTGTGTACGTCCACGCCTCCGGGAAACACTACCATCCCGGTGGCGTTGATCGTACGGCCAGCCTCGACATCCGCCACGATACGGCCGTCCTGAATACAGACATCGCGTATCACGCCGTTCACACCGTTGGCAGGATCGTAAACTTTCCCACCGGTTATCCGCAGCATCGAGTTTCCGCGCAATGTCTGCTCCTTTTACATGAGGTCCTACACTCGCGGAACCTTCGGTCGAACCGGTGGCATTAAGGGCGGCTTTTTTGCAACGGCCTGATAGATTCGCCGAATGACTTCTTCGTCTGTGGGATAAGGCGACTTCAGCGGTGGTTTTAGCGGTAGGGGGATCTCGTCCATCCGATACGCCGTGCCTGGTGCGCTAATGCCAGTAACCGCCGTAGTGATGTGTACGCGAGCGATTTTGCTCGTATGCGTGACTTTGGGATCCAGCACGATGGTCGGCACGCGGACCATGTGGTCGATGGCCGGTTGCGGCATGGTCGCGCCGGGGTCGGCTCCAAGAACCAGGACCGCATCGGTATCTCCGCGAATCAACAAGTCAATCGTCGAGTATTCGCCCGGATTGAAACGCGGATAGCCGCGAGCGAGATTGACACCAAACGGGTAACCTGTGGTCCAACGCATGATTACATCGCCGCCGGTGACGTTCCCGTGACCACGCATCGGCATCGCGACGAATTTCGTAAAGGCGTTCAATTCAGCAGCCAAGGTGAGCAGTGCGGCGGAGTTCATGTGCTTGCCGCGAGTCATCGACAGGCCCATGCCGAAGAAGAAGACACCGAATTTTGCTTTCTTGAGGCGTTGAGCGAAATCCGTTAGCTCTTCAAGCGTGAGGCCCGTCTCCGCGACCAATTTCGTATCGACGGGTTGTTCCTTGATCAACGCCCGCAAGACGGTGATCATCTCAAAATCTTTGGCAGGCCGGACCTGGAGGAAAATATCCGCCGCCTTGGCGCTAGCCGTCTCCCGAATATCCACCAGAATCATCGTCCGGTCTTTTCGGCCGTTGGGGACGAATCGGCCTTTTGGCATCAGCGAATACTTGGTGAAGTGTCGCGGATGACATTCGGCCGGGTTGCCGCCCCAATAAACGATGAGATCAGCCCGATTTTTGACTTCACCCAGCGTGCAGGAAACTTTGCCACCCAACTGGGCAGCGATTTCGGTGGGGCCGTGTCAGAGGCTGGTGTGGCTGTCTACCACACCTCCAATCAGTTCGGCCAAGGCTACGGACTCGCGTTGAGCTTCGCAGGTGATGTTGCTCAGGCCGTAGACCAAAGGCAAATGAGCAAGGTAGAGGTACTCTGCAGCGGCTTCGACGGCTTCGTCAACGGTCGCTTCTTTTCCGTCGATGAGTGCATCGGGATAGAGACGCTCGGCGGTGTGATTGAGGAACCAACTTTTGCCCAATACGCACGCGGCTTTGGTGTTGGTGATCTTCGTCCCATCGGAGTGCAGTTCAATATCGTCGCAGACGCAGCCGCAGAAGGTACATGTAGCGTCCTTCGTCACGGTCAGTTCCATGCTCCGCCCTCCTCATTGTCCTTGTTCACCGACGAATTTGGCCGTCCGAACCGGACGGAATAGCGAAAGTTCAGCCCAGTGCCCGACCGCGATAACTCCCACGAATGCGTCGCGGCATGTAGCGACCCGTGTCAACCTGTTCCCAAGCGAGTTCCATCGGCTCAGGTTGCTCGGTGAAATGGGGACCTGATTCCAAATCGCTATCGCGATGATCTTCCATCACGAGACTCCTCATTCCAGTGGTTCAACAGTTACTTCCCAGCCCTTAGAGGTCGGCATTCCTGTGCCGTCTGTATTCCCGCCCATCAAACGACACGTAGGCGGGCCATAAGGAACAAAAATCATCCCGCGAGGCACCTTGCCTTCTTGACATTTGAAGACCGCTTCGCCATCCGCCGTGCGAATACGGATACTGCTGTTGGCGGTGATACGAAGTTCCCTCATGTCTTCGGGGTGCATCGTAACCAGATTACACATAGTATCATATTCGTCATGATACTTGCCTATGTTGATTTGGACGCCCTGTTTACTGGTGCGTATCGGGTGCAGAGTGAATAATTGATCCGGCATCGCTCTACGCCCTCGGCCTTCGCGAATCCTTTTAATAATTTAACTGCAAAGTGCCCAAGACGCAAGTCGTCGCTGAATCTCAGGTCCAACGAACCGAGTCAGCGAGTAGCATGTTGGTGAGAAAGACCTATGACAAGGGGCAAAGAATCCGAAGGGGCAGCGACGGCGACTAGCCAGTGCTTTTAGTACCGTTTCCAGCTCTGAGCGCGAGCGATAACCATGACGATTTTCCTAGCCATCGAGACAAGTTGCGATGAGACGGCAGCGGCCGTCTTTACCGACGAGCCTCGTATTTTGTCGAGTGTGGTGGCTTCACAGACCGATTTACATGCCCGGTTCGGTGGGGTTGTACCTGAAGTCGCCGCCCGTGCTCATCTCGAACGGTTGCTGCCGGTTATTGACGATGCGCTAAGGCAAGCGAAAGTCTCTTGGGGCGAAATTGGTTGCATCGCCGTACATCACACGCCGGGGCTGATTGGGGCGCTACTGGTTGGCATAAGCGCGGCCAAAGCGTTGGCCCTGGCCTTAGGCGTCCCGTTGGTGGGTGTTAATCACGTCGCCAGCCATATCTACGCGTGCCGTCTGTCAGCGGGCCGCGATATTTTCCCTTGTGTGGGGTTGGTCGTTAGCGGGGGCCATACCACGTTATACGATTGCCTGGATGCTCTGACTTTTCGCACACTGGGGGCCACTCGCGACGATGCTGCAGGTGAAGCGTTTGACAAGGTCGCGGCATTGCTCGGGCTGGGATTTCCGGGGGGGCCCGCCATCGAACGAGAAGCGGAGAACGGTGAACCGACCGCCTATCGATTTCCCCGTTCTCTCATTCGCGATGAGCGATTGGATTTCAGTTTCAGCGGCCTCAAGACGGCTGTTTTGTATGCGTTGGGCGGGCAAAACAACGCTGATGCCCCTCCACCGCCGCCGGGCAAAGGACGGGCCGACTTAGCGGCAAGTTTCCAGGCAGCGGCGGTAGACGTGCTGGTCACTCGGTGCCGTCAAGCGATTCAACGAACGGGACGAACGCGGCTAGCCGTTGGTGGCGGCGTCGCAGCCAATAGCGCATTAAGGCACGGTCTGACGGCACTGGCGTCATCGTTGGGTATCGAGTTGTTCATTCCGCCGTTGGCCTACTGCACCGATAACGCGGCAATGGCTGCGGCAGCGGTTGAACATTGGCGGCTTGGTCGGTTCGCGTCACTGGACCTTGACGCAAATCCGACCACCGGCTGACAACGCATCTTTGTCACTTGAACAGTTTCACGAATCCGAAAATCATCAGCGGGATGCCGATCAACATCGGGGCCAAGAAAAACCCAATCACGATGAGGATGATTCCGGCTAACTTGGGGTTAGACTTGTTGTGGGCTGCATGCGCCGCCCCGTGAATCCACCAGGACATAAGCTTCTCCACATGGATGCCGCGAGAGATTCTCTCGGGAGTGTGTTCGCGGCGTTCACTCTCCCCACAATACAAACGGCTAACCCTGGCAAATTTTTCCGGAAAAATGTCGGGAAACGCGGTTAATCCACTTCAACTGTGCGACGGTTCCCACAACAACTGCAATTAACCCGGTAGAGTTTGCCACCGATGTGCGTGACCATTCCGGCAACGCACGAATCGCATACGGCCGCACTGCAACAACCCATATTGCGGTCTGGTGTTCCACCGCAGCGACGACAGGTCGGGCCGGGCGTCCATCTTCTCCAGCGCGTCGAGCATGCGCGAGAGCATGACCGGGACGACCACGACCGCGGTGACCCGGTGCTTGGGAATGTCCTCGAGCACCGTGGCCGGGTTGAACCTGCGGTGCAGCACCAGGGTCGAACCCAGGGTGAGCGCGAGGGTGGCGTGCAGGTAGCCCAGGGCGTGGAACATCGGTGAGGGCAGCGCCGTGACCTCCCCGGAGCGGAACGGGACGGCGGAGAGCACCCCGCCCAGCGGAGCGAGGGTGGGCGGCGTGCGACGGTTGGCTCCCTTGGGAGTCCCGGTGGTGCCGCTGGTGAGGATGATGATCGACGACCGCGCGGTCGCCTTGGGTGCGGGCGCCGAACTGCTGCGGGCGATGAGCTGCGCCAGCGTCTCATCGGTGCTGCGCGAGGATCTGCCCTTGTCCGGGTTGGTGCCCAGCCCGCGTAGCTTGCCCAGCGCGGGCTTGGACAGCTTCACGGCGGTGGCGTACTCGTCGTCGTAGATGATCAGCTTGGCGCCCTCGCGCTCGGAGACGTCGCGAATCTGGGGTCCGGAGAACTCGGTGTTGAGCATGATGGTGCGCGCACC
>RGDT01000010.1 GCA_009918525.1 Planctomycetia bacterium | reverse complement strand
GGGCGTTGTCTAGTTCGGGACCGGGACGAAGCGGGTCGGCGGTCACGGGGGCATGAACCGACAAGCGTATTCCCGCATCGCGTGCTCGTTGGCGAAACTTCAGACGAGTATGCGCATCGAGATCGCTGCACTGCCATCCGGCCCCGTCCGGGCGACGGTCGGGAAACCACTCGAACGCCTCGAATCCATTCGCCACGGCAAAATCGAATGGCCGCGTCAACGGATCGGCCGAAAACGCGCTCTGATTGCCGATCCGAAAGCCGGACATCGGCTCATCCCTCCTCGTCGTCGTCAGGCAAGGTGTCGATTGCCTCGATGAATTTTTCGCGAATGTCGGCGAGCAGTTCACGTTGGGCAAGGGGATCGTCGCGCATCGCCTGGCTGAGATTACGGGCGAGATCGGCCAGGACCGTGCCCCAGGTAGACGGCTCGTCCTCAAAGATCGTGGGGTCCAACGAACAATGCATATGTTCGCCCACCAGTGTCAAGCGGATGAGATCGACTCCCTCGTCATCGCCGTGGTTGCAATTTTCGTCGTGAACGTGGTCGTGAGCCATCGTAAAACTCCGGTCAGAAGATAAACCGCTCCGGACGCATTGGCTCCCGAGGCAAAAAAGAGTTGCGTCCTCTGGTTTGTCTCCAAGGCTTTTGCATCTGTGTGACTTATCCTATTTATCAGCGGCTCGTGAATGTAGGGCAAGCGTGGAGCGGTTTGACATCGGTTCAACAGTTCAATCCTTATTCACGCGCTCCCAGGTATACCAGCTATAACCATCGGGGAGCGTCTCATCTGCGGCGAATTCGAGGTGAATGATGCGACGGTGTCGCGTCGTGCCCTCGCTCGAACGGTTGCTGCAATGCGCCAACAGCGGACGCATCCATAGACCGGCCCCGGCTGCAGCGTGCAGGACGCGAACCTCGCCGCGTAGGTCAAGGGTCTTATCCGTGTGGTGTGAACCGGGCAGAACCTTTAGCGGGCCATTCTCGTCCGTCACTTCGTCCAGATGGACCCGCAATGTCAGCATCCGACGCAACACTTCAAGCGGTGCTTCCACGTGCGGTACTCCTGACTTGGTCGTCGGCTTGCTGAAGCGAGTCGAGGTCAAAGCATTGTCGCGGACGGCAACGGTCAAATCTTTGTGCCAGGGCAATGCCCACGAATTACCGGGCGGTTTGTCGAAATACAGGACACGCACCAAACCGCAGGAAGGGCCGAGATGTGCCGTGAGAAACGCCCGCACTGGGGCAATCCGCCAGAAAGTGCGCGCTTGGGTCCATAACGACAACAAATTGCGAGCAGCGTAGATGGCTCCATCACCGCCGCGAATCGCCGGGTCAGCTGCGTTCAGGCTCTTTTCCAACGAGGCGATCAACTCGGCACACTCGGAAGCCGAGTACAATCCGGGTGCCAGCGCATAACCGTCCGTGTCGAGGCTCATTTTTTTGCGAAAATCTGTGCCAAGGCGACATCAATCGTCGGATAATTAAACGTGAAACCAAGCTCCAAAACGCGACGCGGCAAGACACGTTGCCCATTCAGCACGATTTCCGCTGCCTCGCCTAATAACAGATGGAGCGCAAATCCGGGCGTCCATACAAATGAAGGCCGTCCCATCGCCTTGCCCAAAGCATGGCCGAACGCCTTGTTCGTGACCGGGTGAGGGGCTGTACCGTTGAGCGGTCCCGCGACGTTGGGGTGGTCAACAGCCCAAAGAAACAGCCGGACGAGATCATCGATATGAATCCACGCCATGTATTGGCGACCCGAGCCGACCGGACCACCCCCACCCAAGGAAAACGGCAAGATCAGCTTGGCCAAAGCGCCGCCGCCTTGGTCTAGCACGATGCCGACACGGACGATGGCGACGCGCACTCCCGCCGTGCTTGCCGATTTGGCCTCGTTTTCCCAGTCGATGCTTAGTTGGCCCAAAAAATCATGAGCGGGCGGTGAGTCCTCGTCGAGTTCCTCATCGCCGTGCGGCCCGTAGTACCCAATTGCCGACGTACTTACCAGTATTTTCGGCCCCGTCGCCGATTGTTCTCCACGAGCCAGAGCCGTGACCACGTTTCGCGTGCTGAGGATGCGGCTGTCGGCAAGGAGTTTCTTGTACTCCGGCGACCAGCGTTGGTCGAAAACGCCCTGACCTACAAGATTGATCACGGCATCGCAACCGGCTAGTGTGTCTTGCCAAGGGCCGTTACGCATGGGATCGCCAGAGACGAACTCGATGTTATCGCCGAATTTACGGCGTGCGGCGTCGGCGTTGCGTGTTAATACGACCGGGATATCGCCTCGGGCGATCAAGGCCGCGACGAGTTTGGTTCCGATCAGTCCCGTTCCGCCAGTGATGAATACGCGCATGGGTGGACCCTCTACGCTATTCATAACGGGTAGGAGCCGATGATGCTAGTCGTCGGAGAAACGATTGAAGGTTAAATTGTCTAGCGAATAAGTCTTTTATTTCCTCCCAGCTTGTAAGTGCCTCGGCAGGCTTCGCTCGTCCCCGTTTTCCTTTTCTGCGTTTACGAAGTGGACATAGTCACCGCGTTTGATTTGAAGGCGGATATATTAGGAGGTTTCGCCGATGGGGCGGTTTCATCGGTTAGAGTGTGACGGATGAGTTTGAGGAAGGCATCAGAGTAACCTTACGTGCGGCAATCTCGTCCTTGAATAGTTGGCGAACCTTGCGCCGGGTCATCATGTCCACGAACCACGGGAACAGCTTGTTTACCAGGAGCAACATACGCCCTTGTAGGGTAAACGTGGCTTCGTTGCTGCCTCGTGCCAGACAGTCGAGCGTGGCTGACGCTACTTGCTCGCTGGTCATGCCGCGGAGGTGATCGAGCTGCATCTTGGCTTTCTGCTCGATCATGTTTTTGCTGAAGTTCGTTTGCGTCAGGCCGGGATTGACGAGCAATACGTCGATACCGTCTTTGGCTAACTCGCTGCGAATGGCTTCGCTGAAGCCCTGGACGGCGAACTTGCTGGCGCTATAGTCGCTTCGGGCAGGCAGGCCACGGCGTGCCGCCACCGAAGAGATGTTGAGAATGGCCGGGGTTTTGCCCTGTTTTAAGAGCGGCAGACAAACGCGCGTCGTTTCCGTCAGTCCGAAGAAGTTGACCTCGAATATCTTTCGCATTCGCGAGGCGTCGGCGTCGGCAAAGTGTCCCGTCGCACCGATGCCCGCATTGTTGATCAGCACGTCCAGCCCGCCCATCTGCCTTACGGATTCGTCGGCCATCTTGCGGCGGTCGTCGGGTTCGGTGACGTCGGCCTTGACGGTGTGGATCTGCCGCCAGCACCACCGCGCCCCGTCGAGCCGCCTCAAGAGCCAGTGCCCGGCCGATGCCTTGCGATGCGCCGGTGATGAGAATGCGAAGCCCTTCGAGTTTGCGACGATGTCCCATAGCCCAGAGTCCCCTCATATTCCACTTCGAGGCATCGAGCGGGAAGCAATCCTCTCCCGTTCTCTGCCCTGTTCAGTCAGTACGAGGCAAACCAGGATAGTTTGGCCGGAAGGATGCGGGAAATCCTCGGCATTATTCCCACCCGGCTCACCCCGTACCGCACTAACTTCAGTGTGGCATAGACGGGCTATTTGTTTCAAGATGGAAAGAATGGGTGTTATGAATAATATGCGATGCTTAGGTCGGGTTTTAACGATCAATGGGGCAGGAGCACGGCCCAGGGAACAATCTGAATTTGCTCCCGAATCCCAACAATTAGCCCCGTGCCGTCTGCTGTGAAGCGGTGTAAACGGCACGGCGTATCCCAGCCCAGAGTCCCGACGACCTGTTCCGATTGTAAATCCATGACTACCAATAGGTTTTGATCAGATAGATAATAAGCAATGTAGCGACCGTTCGGCGAGAAGACCGGGGGTTGATGCGATAGAATGTTCAAGTTCGACAACCGCGACCACTGTTGTCCTGTCCACGTCCAGTGTGCTACCGTCACTATCTCCGATTGTCTTAATCGATACTCGCCGTTAGTCAATAAACAGTAGAAATGGCTTCCATCTTCCAAAAACCAGCATCTCGCTCTGGGAGGATGGTGAAATAAGTGAAAACTATCGAATTCTCTTGCTCCGGCTCTTTCAAATGGCGGCTCGATCGCGGGCTGTTCGGTCAGCATTTCCGTTCCATTTTCCCGAACCATCTTCACTTGATTTTGGCTTATCACGGCTACCTGGCCCGTGGCAGGGCACCAGGCGAAGCCGTTGGCCTGGTGGTATTCACTGCAAAGCTCCCATTCATCGTCTCGATTGAGCGACCACCGCACCACGGATTCGCTCGCAAACGTTGCCAGTTCTTTTGAATCGGGCGAGAAAATGGCCGCGTGAATGTCTCGGGCCGGGTGTTGAAGGCTAACCGCCTCACTTTCCAACTTTTGCACCACAAAATTCCCGTCGCAAATCCCGACGATCCAACAGCCGTCGTTAGATACATCGAGGGGGCGAAGCCCGATCAACATCTCAGCTGAGTTCGTTGGCGTTTGACTGGAGGGGTCAAGCAGCCTGAGAAGCGTGTAAGGATTCAGACGGGATTGCTGGAGAACCAAGGCTCGACCATCGGTAAACTGATAACCCGCGGAACCACAACCGATCGCCGCTATGCGACCATGCCGGGGAAGTGTTTCACCACCCTCCGTGCGATCGTGACAGACGATACAATGCCGACCCATCCAACCTTCTGTGGTGTTGATGGGCATTATCTCGCCGCAATCACACCGCAGGCACCAAGTCGCCGCTGAACCTCTCAGCCCTCGAAGCATGCACACTTCGGGGTAGAGATTACGCAGGATCGGCCCTTCTGGGTAAGGGAACGGACTAGTTCTGCCTCGGTCTACTTCGGCGACGCCCAGCACGCGAAAGTGCCGCTGTCCGATACGATCCGTCCACCACACGGCTCCGACCATGGCAGAGCGATCCGCTATACGCCGTTGACAAAACCAATGGCCAACACGTTGATCGCGGAAAGCAACGACTTCCCGTTGCCAGTCGGACGTTGTTTGTTCCAGGATGGTCCAATGAGAATTAGCCGCAGCCTGAGCAGCGGTGAGAGCCTCGACGAGATCGAGTACCCGAGGTCGGATCAGTAACCGATCGTAGCGCATCGTGGACTACCCCGCAAGTTGTGTTGCGTCAATAGCTCCTCCGCGTAGTACAACCTCCGGAGCGGCCGGCAAGGGTCTTAGTACGGGGCCAAGTCGACGCATAACCACGACTTCTTCGGCCCCGGTCCCGTGCGTTTCCATTGCCACAGGTTCTTCACCGGGGTCATCTGCTCGTAGATGAATCGCTGCTCCACGCGGTAAATGAAGGTTAAGGCTGCGATAGGCGTAATCCGCATCATCAAGGAACTGATGAACGCCGAGGCGTAGCATCTGGGCCAGCGTGCGACGCACGCTGCCGGTGGGAGTGGGACCGTTGAGGCGCAGCAAGGCCGAGCGTGCCGGAAGCCAGGCTCGATACTGTTTGGCCCATCGACCAGGGCGGACCAAGGTTACATGATGCGCCCAATCCAGGGCATCAAGTTCTTCGACCGACAGCTTGAAGAAGCCCAGGCCCGGCGATAGGTTCCACTCGCGGCGCGGCTTGCCGTCGAAGAAAGAATCGACCAGCCCGACCCGTTTGCCGTTCCAGTCTCCCAGCAATACCCAGTGTTCGGCCGTCAAGATGCAGGGGATGAGGAACGCGCCCTGGGCGAAATCGTCAGCGAAGCGGTTGAGGAACGCTTGCGTTGACCAGCGCTTGGGTTTGCGGACCTCTTTCGGCTCCAGGCCCAGCTGTGACAAACAGGCACGCATCGCTTCGGGCGACGTTCCCTCGTTCTGACGAATGGCCAGGACGGCTTCGAGAATCGACGTAGACAGACTTAAGCCGCCCAACAACAGCCCGTGACGAACCGCCGACGCCCCGCACGTTTGGCAATCGGGTTGGCGGGCGAAGGAACGCAGCACCTGCCCCAACGACGTCGGGTAGGGACGTGTCGTGACGAGTTGCGAGAGATCCATTCACGGCCTCCTTCAAACCAACTGAGACGCAACCACCGACTCAAGACGAAACACGTATTCGGGTACGTCGGCGTTGTCGTGGCCATCTTCATCCGTAGGACCATCGCGAACGACGAGAACGCCGGTATCTTCGTGAAACTCGAAATCGTCCTCGGGACCAAACTCCCAGGGTTCAGGCACACCCGCTACATAAAGCTGGATCGCTCGGTACACGTACTCTGGGTGTCGTAGAAAGGCGATCTGCTGTCGGACCTGCTCGACGAACGTGCACGGGGCCAGGCGTCTTGCCATGAGAACAGCCTCAATAGGGGGTACGCAGTCTTTCAACCCAAGATTGCCAGAGACCCGGCCGCCCGGTGTTTCATTGTACGCGGCCGAGGCTCTCCGGAAAATGACCCGAATCAATAATGAACATATGAAGCGTATCTTTTTGAACCTCACCCCCGGTACAATGACGCCTCCAGACGCTCACGCACCTCTTTGGCACCTATTGCATCACAACCCCGGTTTGCTGACCAGTTTTATTACGGAGTGGTCTTGATTCGCACCGTCTTCTCGGCTATGGCCCCCACAAGTCAAACGGCTCGGGGAAAGCCGAACCGCGTGGGGGATAAAGACGCGCGGTAGTGGATTACACCACAATTCGGGGAAAGGATAATCCGATGGGCAAGAAGCCCTTCATTCGTCTGGCTGGGATGTTCCTGGCTGGTGTTTCTCTGGCCTCCATCGGTTGCGGGCAATGCACTTCGTGCAATACCCGCCCTGGCAAGTTCAACACTCCGCCTGTCGTCGGTAAGGCGCCAACACCTGCTATTGGCGACAAAAAATCCGGCGTCGAAGTAGTCGGTGACACGGTCATCAAGCCGTCACCGGTTGTCACAGAAGCACCTCCGACAGGTGGCCCTGGACTGCCTTCGGGTAGTACGCCGGCTGCTCCGCTACCTTCGGGACCCGCTGCATCAATGAAACGCGAGACGCAGGGCGTCACGCCGGTGTCCATGCAGGACAATCTGCCCGGCCGAGAGCCGACGGAAGGGGCGGTCATTCAGGCGTCGCATTCGCAACCAGCGTTTTCCGTGCCGCCTACACCAGTGCGCTCAACGCTTGGCGCTTCGTCGCCCATGGGCAAGCCGGCTGAATTGCCGACGAGTACGACGAGCAGGGCGACACCGATTCCTAGTGGTGTACCGATGGAGTCGCCGCCGGCCCCGCAACCGCCGGTCAGCGCCACTCCGGCCCCGCAACCGGTTCCCGGCACCGGGCCGATCACCGGCACACCGCTACCGCCGATCAACTGACGGATGCGAATGACGGGGGAAACAACACCTTCAAGTCTTCGATTAATCGAGGACTTGAAGGTGTTGTATTTGCAATAACTCTAGACGATAATTTGAGCTTACTTTTTGAAAATACTTAGCAAGTCTTGAGCCGCCCGTTTGAGAATATGGGTCTGCTCATTCATGGCAAGCTGGGCAAGCAAACCTGGCACCGTGAAACGCTGACCACTTCGAGCTAGTGATGCCATGCTTTCCAAAACATGTTGTGGTAACTCCTCTACCCATTCATCCATCCATTTTTGGACAGGATCGTTAGGACCTCCATAGGGAATCGGCATGATCTAACTCCTTCGAGATGGTGATGAAACCCCACCCTCTCCGTCCGACTCTGCTTCTTTTCCGGCAAGGAACAATGTAGGGTAATAGACCCGCGAACTTCAGCGAGTGAGGTAAAACTCGAAAATCAGAGCCGTCACTAACGTTTCCGGCTCTTGTTTTTGCTGCGTCACACAAAGTTTGTGTGGAGCGACCGCGATTCGGTGCTTGGCCATTTCGACTAATCGACGGCAACCGAGAGCAAGTACAACCTTTACTTTCTCTCGGTTATCCGACGGTTAGGCCATATTGCTTCCGGCACCACCGCCGCCGCCTAGGATGCCGCCGATTTTCGCTCCGATGACCGCGCCTGCGGGACCGCCCAACAAGGCTCCCAATGTTCCCAACGCGACAGCCCCGGCTACCGCTCCGACCGCTCCCAAGGCGGCCTGCTCAGCTAACTTTTCCCCGAAGCTCTTTTCGTTGTTGTTGTTGTTGTTGCTGTTCTGGCTCATGGAACAACTTCCTGCTCTTGGTCGCCGTACTTTCGTGGAGGAGCAACGCCGGCGACTCGGGACGTTTCTCCCCGTCCGTACAACTAGATAACGGCCGGGAGTATCGAATTTTTCGAGAAATGCAGAATTTTTTTGAAGATGGGTTCCAAATAGATCAACGTGATCAGAATAATATCTAGGGGCGGCGGTTAATTCTACTCAGGGCAATTCGTCGCGTCCCAAGGGATCGAGGTAGATCGCTCGCCTTTTTTCGATTCTCGCCCGCAAGGTGTCGCCCTTGAGCCGGTAGGCCAACGAACGCAATCCATGCACTCGCGCTAACTCCAGATACACCAAGCCTTCCAAATCATCGAGGGCTTCGTCGGCTCGTCCCGACTGCAGAAATATCTCCGCACGGTCTATGCGATAGGTCGGATTGTCCGGTTCCAGGTCGATGGTGCGTTCCAGGTCGGCCAGCACAGCGTCTGTGTGAGCATTGGTGCGGTTGAGGTGGATTCGGTTGACTAATGCTGAGGTGTTGTATGGGTCCAGGCGGATTGCCTCGTCGAAGTCGGTCCGCGCGTCGGTCGCATCTCCTATTCGTTGGCGGGCTAGTCCGCGATTGTTCCAGGCGTTGACACAGCGTGCATCGAGGGCCAGCGCCCGGTCGAAATCGGCGATCGCTTCCTCATAGCGTTGCAAATCGAAAAAGGCCAAACCGCGATTATTGATTGCCTCCACGTCGTTCGGTGTTCGCTGTAATACGATGTTCAGATCGGCCAACGCTCGCTCGTGGTCGTAGACTTCCGAGTAGTGGTAGGCGCGGTGAAAATAACTGTCCGTCGCGGTGGGGTCGATTTCGATGGCTTGGGCGAAATCGCGCAGGGCCTCGCGGTCGTGTCCCAGTCGCGAGAACGCAATCCCTCGATTTAGTAGCGCTCGACGATGGTTCGGCTGTCGCCTTACTGCCTCCTCAAAATCGACCAGGGCTTCCGTTGGTTCGCCTAATGCTAAACGTATCGACCCGCGTCGGTTCCAATTCTCGGCGTCGTCCGGGGCGAGGCGAACGGCGTGATGATACGCATCGAGTGCCTCGTTCGTTTCGCCCAACGCATCCAGAGCCGACCCACGGATTCGCCAGGCTCGTCCGAGTATGGCATCGCGATCCGATGCTGTGCCCGCATTATCGATCGGACCCGCAATCGTAAGCGACGGATCTGCATAACTCGCCCCTGCTGACGATTCCGGCTCTGAAGTACCGATACGCTCCCTAGCACCGGCCAAGACCTCGTTCACCAACGACAACGCTTCAACCGAGTCTGAGTTGTTCAGCATCGCCTCGGCCCGGCGTAGAGCGTCGTCGATGTCAGACGGCCGGTCCATAGTCGATTCTCCACGGCCTACCAGCGCGATAGGCTTCCAGTCGGTGGTTGAATTCGTCGGTAGGCGTCAGGGCGATGGCCCGTTCCTGGGTCGCGGCAGCTTCGTCGAAGCGTCCGGCGTTGGCCAGCGCTGCTGCCAGCGTGTCCAAGCGAGTCGCATCCTCGCCCGTGGCCACGGCCTGGCGGGCATAGTCTAGGGCTTTTTCAGCGTTGCCGCCCGTCGTCGCCAGTAGCCAAGCCAGATTATTCAGCACCCGCCCATCGTTTGGAGCGAACACGGCCGCTTGTTCGTTGTCGGCCACCGCTCCCGGTACGTCGCCGGCATGCAGGCGTAAGCGTCCGCGTAACACGAGGGCGTCCACATCGTCTGGCGCGAGGCGCAAGGCTTCGTCGAGGTCGGCCCGTGCGGCGTCGAATTGTTCGCAGCGCACGCGCAGCCGGGCGCGTGTGTACCATGCCAGCGCGTGATTCGGGGCGATGGCAACAGCCCGGTCGAGGTCGGAAAGTGCTTCGACCATCAATCCCAAACGAGTCAGGACAAGCGAACGATTGATGCGCCCGCCCAGGTGATCCGGTTGGCGTTCCAATAGGGCATCGTAATCGGCGCGAGCGTCGTCGTCGTCCGGTTGGAGCAAAGCTCGGTCGTAGAGGGCCGACACCAGACTAGAATCGAGTTCCAGTGCTCGCGACAGGTCGGTGCGTGCTCGTTCTTTGTCGTCACGCTGAGCATAGACGTTGCCGCGATGAGCCAAAATCCGCGCGTTGTCGGGCTGCAACGTCAGCGCTCGGTTGAGGTCGGCCAAGGCATGCTCGAAATCGCCCCGGCGAGCCAATAACACGCCCCGGTTACCGTAGGCGCGGGCATCGTCGGGCGTTATTCGCAATAACTGGGCGTAATCGGCCAGGGCGTCATCCACCCGATCGAGGCGAACGTAAATGATGGCCCGGTTGGAGTAGGTTAAGCTATCGTTGGGGTTCAACTCCAGTGCGCGAGCGTAGTCGGTCAGGGCCGCGTCCTGTTCGCCGATCCGGGCGCGGGCGTTGCCGCGATTGGAATAGGCTCCTGAAGCATCGGGATCCAGACGAATCGCCTGGGTATAGTCAGAGATGGCTCGATCCAGTTCGTTGAGATCGGCCAAAAGGTTGCCGCGCAGGAAGTGCAGCAGGGGATCGTTGGGCGATAATTCAATAGCCCGGTCGAACTCAAGCAATGCCTCGTCGCGACGTCCTTGTCGGGTCAGGAGGTCGGCCTTTGTACGTCTCGCGTTGGCGTTGTCTGGGGCGTGCCGTAACGCTTCGTCCAGATCAAGTAAGGCGTCGTCGGGCCGTCCCAACCGGTCAAAGGCTCGCGAACGTAACAGCAATAATGGCACACTTTCTGGCATCCGTCTCAGTGCCTCGCTGTAGTCGGCGGCGGCCTTCTCGTGTTCGCCTGAGCGGGCATAAGCGTTCCCCCGTTCCTGATAGGTCAGGGCTGTCGGCTCGATGGCGATAGCTGCTGTGTAGTCAGCGATGGCCCGGTCGAAGCGTCGCAACGCCGCATAGGCGGATGCTCGGTCGGATAAGGCTCGGGTATCGCGCGGGTCCAGCGCGACCAGACGGTCGAAATCGCTCAGGGCGCGGCCGGGTTCCTCGTTGGCCATATAGGCGCGGCCGCGATTACCCAACGCCCAGAAATGTTTCGGGTCGAGTCGAATCACCTCGCTATAGTCGGCGATGGATTTGCCGAACTCGCCCCGCGAAAAGTAAGCATTCCCGCGACCGAAATAGAGCGCCTCATTGCGTGGCGATTGACGGATGCCCTCGGTGAAATCGGCAATGGCGTCCACAAACGCTTGTCGTTCGCTATGGGCTTCCGCCCGTCCGCTGAGTGCGTCAAGGTCGTGCGGGTCTAACTTCAGCGCTTGCGTGTAATCGGCTACCGCGCCGTCCCAGTCTTCGGCACGGGTACGCACGACCGCTCGTCGCCGGTATAACGAAGCTTCTTGGGGCTTCAGGCTGATTGCGCGGTCGAGATCGGCCAGCGCCCGCTCGAATTGGCCCTGACGAGCCGACGCATTTGCTCGCGCCAGCAGTCCCGCCACGCTGTCCGGCGATGTCTGCAACCGTGCTTCGATGTCCGCGATGATCTGTTCGTTGAGGTCGCGATCAATGGCGGCGGCTCGTTCACTGGTTTCCGGTACCGACGACAGCAGAGCTAACACAAGACCGACGTGTTCAGGGCGTTTGTCGATAGTCCAGGCCGTACAGCGTTCGATTAACTGACCCCATTCGTCGGGCAATAATAACCGATCCGCCGTGTCCGGGTCGTTGCGTCCCGTCAGCATCAAGGCGCATAAGCGGCCGAAAGCGTACAGGTCGGAGTGTGGCCCGAGCCAAATATTGCCTCGTGGTCTGCCGGTCTGCTCGGAAGGCAGATAGCCCCCCAGACGGGCCACGGTTCGGCCCAGACTTGATAGGTGCAACGCGTCCGGACGGCTTGCCGCCGCATGAAGCATCGACCGTTTCAATGGCAACCCCACGTCGATCACCTTAACGCGAAAGCGCCGCCCTTCGCGTTGCACCATGACGGCAGACGGCCGAAGGCAGCGGTGGAGGACGCCGCGATTGTGCAAGGCTTGCAGGGCGCGAGCGATGGGCCAAGCGATAGCAAGGGTATCATCGGGTGATAGCGAGCCGTGACGTGCGATATAGGTGTCGAGCGGTTCGTAGCCGTCGAGATAATCGACAACGACATAGGGCCGTGCCGGTTCTGGACCGCCGAAGCCGGTGGTGTGAATGCGAGCGATGGCAGCGTGGTCGAGGTCGCGGACGGTGTTGCATTCGCGGAAGAAGTTGGAGGGGTCGCGGTCAATGCTATCGCTTCGCAGCGCGGTGACGATGACGGGGCGGCTGGAGCCTTCCCTAGGATCAGTCGGCGCGTCAGCGCGAACCGTAGCGAGGAAGCGAACACCGAACGCGCCGGCCGTCAGAATGCGTTGCGGGCTGTAGACGGCAAACTCAAACGGCTCGAAGGTGTCGGCATCGAGTTCAACGGCTTGCCGGAGAGCCAGCAACGCGGTGTCATAATCCTGGCGTTCGACGGCCGAGCGATAGACGTTGTGATGGGCTTCGGCTCGGGAGATGGGGTCGCGAACGAGGCGTGCCACCTCAGTAAAATCAGCCTGAGCGAGTTCCGTATCTCCAATGACTACTTCGAGTTGCGCCAGGCTATTGAGTAGGGCAGGTAACTGAACGCGGGCATCATCGGGCAGTTTGCGATATCGGGCGACAAGATCGTGGACGGCTTCGCGGTCGTGTTCGTTGCGCAGACACCACCCATCGCGGGCGCGCAGCGAACAGGGGTGCAGATCGTGCCGCCGTTTCAGGGCGACGACCGCGGCATACAGCTCGTGGTACGTATGGCCGGCGTCGTGCTGTTCAGACTGAATATCGAGCAAGTCTCCGTTCTCCCGAGTGAGTATCCATTGCTATTGTACCGTAGAACGAGAGGCAAAGAATAGGGTTGATGAAAGTGGTATCGCCATGCGGTAATCTGCCTACGTCGGGGCAATAGACCAAAGTCGTGAACATATTATTTTGTTCAGAATAGGCTATCTTGCTACGGAGTATTCCAGAATCTCGCGATCGTCTCCATTCGCATAATTGGGAAACACAACATCTTTCCGTTTCCGAAGCACTTTTTGATCCTCGCGATATCTTGCGAGTAATCACGCAGAACATTGAATTGATTCGATTCAAACGTACTCATCATTATCGGGAACGGGTCAATATCTTTCTCTGAAGTCTGTATGTATTGTTGTTTCCATACTCTGGGGATTGTGCTCGCTTTGTGAATTGTCTCGCGAATCTCTCGTAGTCGTGGACTAATTCACCCTCAAGAGGCCATTGGATCCCGTAATACTCAAGGATATCTTGCATAGGAACAAATGGTTTTTCACGAAGAAAACGGAATCGGCACTCTTCTTCATGAGTCATAGATTTTGTCTTTCAGTCCAGATATGAGACAGGTCGTTGTAACCTATCGATACTGTACATAATTATTGTACCGTCGCTTCCCGACCTGGACAACCCCTCGCGAACCGATTCGCCGTCGGCCATATACCTTATCATGTACACGCTGCCGAGTGGGGCACGTTGTCAACCACCATCCCAACGGGAATTTCCATCATGCCAGAAGTGCAACTCGTTGATCCCAATGACCCGGTGATGACCGGCGAAAACTCGTTCCTTCGCCTGTCCACCGACGGCGGGCAAACTTTCGTCCATCGGAACAGTCACTGGCGCGTCCTGTGGTCGCCCGCCGGACAAGGGCATGTCCTTTTCATCGAAAGCCCGATCCTGGGCGGCTCACCGCGCATCTACGCCGATAACGCCGGGGTAGCGCGTTTCCTCCAGCGCACCATCGAAACCATGTTGTACCAACCCTTTGCCGACGAATCGTTACCGATCATCGACGCGCGATTTGAACGCAGTGGGCACTCACTCAGTACCGTCGAAGAACGGATTCGCTCGTCGCACGATGAAATCATCCTCTCCTGGTGGGATTTCATGGACTCGTTCATCTTGACACTGCCTCCGGGTGCGTTGAACCGTCCCCTTGGCGTTTATTCTACCTTCCTGCCCGCTCGCGGTGCCCAACTCTCCATTAACGGCGAAGCAGCTAATGGCAAGGTCATCTTGCAGGAACGCTTCGGCCGACCGATGACCAGTTGCACCCTCGCCTGGTCCGAAACGTGGACAAGGCCCAAAGTGTGAGCTGTGACCGCCGGCTTAAATCGCCTCCGGTCGGGAAAAAATCCGACGGGGGCTTGTCTTTTTGATTAGGGTGGCGCTAGAATTACTCGACATGGGGGTATCGTCCATTCCTATCTCACTTCCCATACCGACTTCTTGTCGTGAGTGTCTTACCATGTTTGGATTGATAATACGTCGATGGGCGAATCTTCTCGGTTTGCGCCCTACCAGTCATTCCAATAACAATCGTCTGTGCCGTCCGCAACTCGAAGGACTGACCGAACGAATCAATCCCTCTGGTGGATTGTTGCCGTCGTATGATATGGGCACGCCGACCGTCACCGACTGGTGGGTTGACCCCGTTCGCGGCAACGACGCCAACAACGGAACCAGTCGCACTCAGGCGTTTCGCACCCTCACTCAGGCATGGAACCGCATACCCCTTAACACCAACTTGACTACCGGCTTCCGCATAAACCTCACAGCGGGCACCTACACAGAGTCGATAGTACCCAACTATTGGGAAAGTCGATATGGTACGGCCTCCGCTCCCGTGATTCTTCAAGCGGCCGACGGCGCGGGTACGGCTCGATTGCCGAATATCAACATGTTCGATTGTCGATATGTTTATATGGTTGGTTTGGACTTATCCGCAGGTGGGGGCGACGTATTGCATCTCGATTCGTGCCGTAATATTCTCGTACGCGATACGACGATTCGCGGCCTGGGTGACATTTCCAACTATGCCAGCCCGCAAGAGACATTAAAGGCCAATCAGTGCAAATATATCTATGTCGAAAACTGCGACATCTCCGGTGCCTTCGATAATGCTGTTGATTTCGTGGCTGTGCAATACGGTCATGTTGTCGGTAGCAAGATTCATCACTCGGTCGATTGGGCCATGTACGCCAAGGGTGGGTCGGCCTATCTAACCATTGCCGGCAACGAGATCTACGACGCGGGAACCGGCGGCTTCACAGCGGGGCAGGGCACCGGCTTCGAATTCATGGTCGCGCCTTGGCTGCATTATGAAGCCTACGACATTCAATTCATCAATAACGTCGTCCATGATGTCGAAGGAGCAGGCTTCGGTATCAACGGCGGTTATAATATTTTGATGGCTTATAATACCCTCTATCATGTCGGCGCGCGAAGCCATGTCATCGAAGTAGTCCACGGCAGTCGAACTTGCGATGGCAATCAGCAGCAGTGTTCTGCCTATCTCGCTCAGGGCGGATGGGGTACAACAGTTGTTGGCGGCGACGAGCCAATCCCAAATCGTAATGTAACCATCTGTAACAACGTTATCTATAACCCCGATGGGCAAGCCAGTCAGTGGCAACACTTTGAGATCGGAGCGGCACGCACGCCCGGCACCCGATCCAACATTCCCTCGCCGTCTCGCACCGATGTGAATTTACAAATGAAAGGAAATCTCATCTGGAACGGCCCCTCCGATCATCCGTTGGGAATCGAGTCAGCCACTCTGGCGGACCAGGTCCTACGCGACAATTTCATCAACACGGTTCGTCCCCTGTTTGTTGATCCGCAACACGGTGATTATCGGCTAGTCGCTACTTTCGTACCGCCCGCGAGTGTCGCTATCCCTGATTTTTCTTGGAGCGACGCACCCACGACGCCTGCCATCCCCGTTGGCCGCACTCGCTCGACGGTCGGCTATGACTTCACTGGATCGGCCCGCGCCGTTTCAAGCCGATTAGGGGCGTATGCGTCGAGTGGCGAGCAATCGACCCCGGTCGATTTGTCACTGGCGTTCGCCTCGCCGTCAACGGTGTTGTTGGGGGCTAATCTGAATGTGACGCTGACCGTCTCGAATGTGGGAACAAACAGTTCCAACGGCGTGCGTATCGATTTTGCTGCCTTACCGTCAACGGTTGCCTTGGTCGGGACGGTTTCATCGCAAGGGACGGCCGCTCTCGGTGCCGGTGTTCTTAGTTGGACGGTGGGCAATCTTGCGCCGGGAGCCTCAGCGACGCTGACGGTGACGCTCAAGCCCCGTGTTTCCGGACCGGTGATGCTCAGCGCGCAGGCAACTAGCTCGGGAGTGGAAACAACACCCGCGAACAACAGCGCGATGGTGACGGGGCAAGTTTCAACCAACGTCCGTTCCGGCATCATCGCTGTTGGGGCCGACAGCGGCGGTCAACCGCTCGTCCGGGTGTATGATGCCGCCACGCGGGCTGAGAAGTTTACGCTGACTCCGTACGCAACGACTTTCCGGGGCGGCGTCCGAGTGGCAGTGGCCGACGTTACCGGCGACGGGATCGGCGACATTATTACCGTGCCTGGTCCTGGTACGGCAGCGTGGGTTCGTGTGTTCGATGGACGCAACGGTACAGCCTTATCCGGTACGATTGGGCGGTTTTTGGGGCTCAGCTCGACCCTCACCACCGGTGCCTATGTCGCGGCCGGTGATGTCAACGGTGACGGGCGTGCCGACGTGATTGTAGGCACAGATTCCGGCACCACGGCTCAGGTTCGCATCTTCAACGGCGTCACTGCGGCGTTGATGCGCACCATCACCCCATTAGGTACGTTTAGTGGCGGTGTCCGCGTTGCGGCGGCTGATGTCAATGGCGATGGCCGCAACGAGGTAATCACGGCTCCAGGGCCGGGCACGACACCGGTGGTGAAGGCGTTCAACGCCTCGACGGGGGCGACCTTGTGGTCGTTCACAGCGGGCGATGCAGCTTATCGCGGGGGCTTGTTCGTTGCGGCAGCTGATGTTGATGGCGACGGTCGTGCCGAGGTAATGATCGGGACGGGAACAGGTGGAACGAGCACGCTACGAATGTATCGGGGAACCGATCAGCAATTACTGCAACAGTTTACCGCGTTCGATAGTACTTTCACCGGTGGGGCGCGAGTAGCTTTGCTCGATCTGGATGGTGATGGTCGTGCTGATCCGCTCGCCGGAACGGGTCCGGGCGTATCCCCGCGACTTGTGTTCCGTGCCGGAACGGGAATGACGATTGTGGCATCGATTAACCCGTTCACGGACCCGATCAAGGGAGTATTTGTCGCAGCGGGATACACCAGCTAAACGGCTGACGGTTTCGCCCATCCGCTGTGTGGTGTTCAGGCGACTGCTTGCCGTTTTTGGGCCATCCGCTCCAGGGTTGCGTCCAGCGGGTGCCAGAGCGACAGGCCCAGGCGAGCGCGCTCCTCCAGAATCGCCAACTTTTCCGGCGTTCCTGGTAGAGCGTCCGTTGGTTGTAGAACCTGGCGCGATTGGCCGGTGAAGTCGCTCACCCCGCGACGAGCGAACTTGCTCGTTGACGGAAACTTTGCTCGTACCCCCGGCGTGTAATAGCACGACCAGCACAGACCACGTGGACGATTTGACTTCACTTTTTGGCAATGACGGCACATCATAGCTTTTTTACCTCTTTTATTCGTTGGTGGGGGTTAGTTTCCGTTCAATACGAACCAGGTGTACGTTTGCTGGTCTTCTCGGCCGATCACCCGGCCGTAGGTTTCGCCGCGACGGTCGAAGGCGAGTAGAGCCTTGAGCACGACATCCGTCGGGATGGTGTCGGCGTGTCGCCAGACGCGATTGTTGACGGTGAGCAGGATGTCGCCGACATATTGCTCGCCTGCCGCCACGCGCAACACGTAGCGGACTTTTTTGGGTTTCGTGGTGTCGAGTCGTCGGATGGCCGTGGCGTTCATGGTGATCGATCCTTCTTGAGGTTCAGGCTGCTGCCGTGCGGAAGGCTGAGGGACATCCCCCGTCGGGACGGCCGCGCAGAGCGCGGAGCACTTCGGCGAGTAGTTCGCGACGCATTTCGGGGCGGGGTGTTTCGTCGTACCAGTTGAGGAACCAACGGCAGGCGGCGGGTTCGCCTAGGCGGTGGTCGATCTCGCAGCACATGCGAGCAAAGAACTCCTCCACCTCGCCGACTGTCTGCAGCCCGTCGCCTATCCAGCCGCAATAGCCCAGGGCGCAAGCCGCTTCGCAGGGCCAGTCCTGCACGCACATCAAGGGTGGCGGAGAAGTGGTCGCGCCCTGCACCAGTCGGTCGTCATCGTTTCGCAACGCTTGAGCTAGGGCCGACAGCCCTTCTGTTGTCAACAGCGGCTCCACTCCATCCCGCCACACTTTTCGCCAGCTTTCCATCGTTGATTCCTCCGCTCGCTGTCACTCGTTGCGTTGTCGCAAGTCCTCTCTATGTAAATATACGGATGAATAGTCTTATTTGTTTTAATTTTGAGCGAATAATTCGCAAAATAAACATATAGATGATATTTATTACACGAAAATTCGCGTAAATCGGGGATGCAATTATACATTTATAGACAAGTGGAAATGCTGTTCTTGACGAGAGAAACGAAAAGGAGACGGCCCGGCTTGCGATTTACTCGCAGGCCGGGCCGGAATGGGCGGATCGTCGTTGAATCGCCGAACTAATCAACCGGGGTCAACCACCCGCGATGCACCTGACCGGCTCGCAGAATGTAAAATTGCATCGGCGTGAACGTGTGCCGTTCGGGGTGCGACAGCACAAAGTTCACGTTATCCATCGACAACACTTCCCATTGATGCAAACCCACCAATACGTCACCGGTTCGCAGACCGGCCTTGGCAGCCGGTCCATCCGGACGTACTTCGCTGACTAGCAAACCGCCGTTCAGTCGAGGATGGGACCGAAGTACCTCGGGCGCATTAGGTAGCGTGCCCAACTTGATGCCCAAGGCTCGCCACGCGGGGGGGCCGGTCACGACTGCTTCGGAGGGGCGTAGGTCAGTGCCTGCCGATGTTCCCATCACCAATTGCGCCTTACGCTCCATCCCATCACGGCGGACGACGATAGACAACTTCGCCCCGGCGTCCAGTTCCACCATGGCACGTTGAACGTCCAGAGAGTTGCTAACCGGCTGATCACCTATTTGCGTTACCACGTCGCCGACCTGGAGACCGGCCCTGATCGCTGCCGCATCGACTCGCTCGACAACGACTTTCCGCGAAGATGCCGGACCGCGCAACTCGTCTCGAACGACGAGGCCGGGCATCGCACCATTACCCTTGGTTCGGGCCAGCATCGTTCCGGCCATCTGAATCATCTGATCGACGGGAATCGCGAAACCAATCCCTTGTGCCCCAGCACGAATGGCGACGTTCACGCCGATCAACTCGCCATCGAGATTGATGAGCGGCCCACCGCTATTACCTGGATTGATGGCCGCGTCCGTTTGGATGAGCGACTTGTAGCGTACTTCTCGGTTCAGCGTGACATCGCGACCGATGGCACTGACCACACCCACGGTGACGGTGTGGTCGTAACCGTAGGCGTTACCGATGGCGATGGTCGTCTCACCGACCTGAACGTCGCTTGCGGTGCCTAATGGCATGACGGGTAACGGCTTGGGGTAGCTGATCTTCAGCAATGCCAGATCGGATTCATTGTCGCGAGCCAGAACGCGAGCCGATACATTGCTGCCGTCGGCTAGGCGAATGCGTAGTGTCGAAACGTCATCGACAACATGCTGGTTCGTGATGATGTAGCCGCGTGGGTCGATGATGATGCCGGTACCCATCCCATTAACGCGATTTTGGGACGGAGAAACAGAAAAGAGTTCGTCAGACGATGACGACTTGGTTGATCGTTCGCTATGGATGTTGACAACCGCCCCTTTGACGCGGCGAACCACCTGAGCGACAGGAGAGTGGCGGGGCGACCACTCGCGATTCGATTTCTCCGTGATGGCTGGCAGTGCTACCTGCGCCAACAGCGAAGAAGGGACCAGGGACACCGTGCCGAGCGTCAGCGCGGCCAGTAGTTTGCGATGCGCTCTCATGACGCCTCTCGATAGCCACGAAGCGAAAAAACCAGCGATTTACCCGGGTGGGATAGATCGCGACGAAAATTCTTATCGTCAGGGTGATCGTCTGCGTTGGATGTCGAAAACGGCGGGTTGGCGATTTGACAGGCTATCGAGTTCGGTGTGCGCCGCCGGAAACGTCCATGCCGGATAGGATGGCTGTGAGGGAGAGGTGAATTATGAGTCGCAAAGATCAGATCGAAGAGCTATTACAGGACGACCCGGAAAATTCCTTCTTACGCTATGGGCTGGCCATGGAGTATGTGTCGGTGGGCGACGACGCCCAGGCAGTGTTTGCGTTCCAAGAGGTCATCAGACGAGATGCGGACTACGTACCGGCATATCTACAGGCTGGTCGTGCCTTGATACGCATGGGAAGAGACGACGAGGCCAAAGAGGTCCTACGCCAAGGGATCTCCGTCGCTCAAAAGGTAGGGGACGCTCATGCTGCCGGGGAAATGTCCGGATTTTTACAATCGCTGGGATGATGAAGGGAGAAATGACCGGATTTTTATCTAGTTCTGTTCAGCGTGACATTTTTTTTGAAAAAGACTTGTCAGAACCACCAGACGCGTTTACTATATGAGTGTCGCCGCTAGGCGACGGGGGCAGTGTCGGTGATGGGCGACGCCGACTGCTGCCCCTTCCTTTTTTTATCTAATCATCTTAGCTCGACCTTTCTGATTTTCCTTTCTATGTCCTTTTTTTCGATTCGTTCAACCAACCTATACCTTTTCCGCGCTTGAATTGTGACCGATTGTTTGCATTTGTCTTCTGGCGGGTAATCCTCTCATATCGCAACGAGTGTCGCGAAACCGCATAAGGTAAGGCGGCCTCGCCATCATCAGGAGGATGTACCGTGACCGTGCGTGAACTCGCTTGGTCGAGTATGCTCGCCTTGGCTGTGCTTGGGAGCCAGATTGCCGCGGCCGAGCCTGGCCTCTTGTCGCAACGACTTCCGCCTATTCCGTCCATCGATCAATTGCTTGCTGATTCGATCGCTAAACATGTGCGATCCTCAGCTTTGTTGCGTGATTACCGAGTAGATATTGTCGCTGCTCAGGGGAAAATTGTTCTGACCGGCTATGTAGTTAGTCAGTCACAACATGACGAGCTGATTCGACTTGTTCAGGGTGTGCCGGGTGTTGTTAACGTAGTTGATTCCTTGACTATCAAGGAAGCAGCCATCGTGACGGTGCAAAGTCCACCCGCTCCCGTCGCCCCTAAAATTGAAGGCGAATCTCTTCCCGCCAAAGTGGCCGCTCCACCGGCTGGAGGTCCGACAATCCCTGAGCCTGAAGCACTATTTCGCGCTCAGGCTCCTGCATATGCTGGCCTCAACCCACCGTTAATGCCTCCGTATGCTTGGCCGACCTACGCCCCTTATAACAACTTCTCGCGGGTGGCCTATCCCACTGCCTATCCGTACCACAGCTGGCCTTTCATCGGCCCGGTATATCCCTACCCGAAGGTTCCGCTCGGCTGGCGATCGGTCAAGCTGGAATGGGATGACGGTCACTGGTGGTTCAGTCGTGTCGGTCATCCTCACAACTGGTGGAAGTTACGCTATTGGTGAGATGAGTTTTCATGGACGAACACGCGGCTGTGAGATGGGGCTGGTCTCCCCCTGTCTCACGGCCGCGTATGTTTTTTCCACTCAAAGTTTTTAGAAGTCGTTACCGATAACTTCGCCACCGGCCCGCGTGGCGAGTGCCTGCCATGTCTTCAAGGCGATGCCGCTAGTAATGAAGCGAACAGACCCATCGCCCATCGCCGTGTTTGTCCCGTTCGTGAGGGTGCGTACGGAAGTGATACCGCCTTCGCCACCACAATCCACGTCTACTTTTTTGTCGTTCAATGGCCGAGTGATGTTGATGGTGGATTGCAAATAGCGTCCGGCCATCCACGACCCACCGCGTTCGCCGACGATCTTTTCGCCGTCATCCCATTCTTTGCTTCCGGTGGTGTCCTTGATCGCGGCTAGCGCTTTGGCGTCGAGTCTGACGTGTTGGCGTGCAACATCGACGGCTTTTTTTCCGCCGTCACCTTTGAGCGTTTCGACATACACGATCGTGTTGCTGGTGCCATCGGTAATATCAACCAGGCGAATCGGTTTGGCGGTAGCGAACAGCACGCCATCGTTGCTATCTAGTGCGTGTTTGGTGCCTGCGATGGCTTGGTAGTTGGTGGAGCCGAAGGAAGTCGGTTCGGTCGGGTTGCCTGGTTCCGCCGGATCGAGGGGGCTAAGAAAGACTTTGATCCGCACTTGTCGAACGGCGGCGTTGTCTTTGTGATCGACTGATTTCTTCAGATCGATGCGTTTATACACGGCGTCCTGTTCAAGGTAGGGCAGCATATACGTCAAGGACGAGAATCCATTGGCATCGACACCGGCAGCGAAGCGATTCGAAACATCGTGATGATTATGAAGCGACAACATGATTTGCTTGAGGTTATTGGCTGACTGAGTTCGAGCAGCCGCTTGCCGAACTTTTTGCACGGCAGGCAAAAGCAAGCCGATTAGGATGAGGATGATGACAATGACGACGAGAAGCTCGGGCAGGCCGAAGCCATGACGAACGTGACGCATGGTAAACCTCCGTGAAAAGGGGGACGAATCACGAGCGTATCGGTGGTTATGATAAGAGAAGAGACAGAAAAGAGAAGAGCGGCCCGGTAAGGGTCGCTCTTGGATAGTCGGTTGGTAACAGAAGATTAGAATTTCAATCGATCAGACCGGAGGTAAAGATCAAGTGAAATTGACCTTCGTTAGGTTTGAGTATGCGAGTGTAGCTCCACTGGTCAAAGTGTTCGTTCCACCACCGCCGTTTAGTGTACTAGAAGGAGGAGTGGCTCTACCTGTGAGGGTTAAAGTTCCGGCAGTCGTCGTGAATGTAAAAACATCGTCGCCGCTGCCCAAAAGGATGGTGTAAATATAGGTGACTGATGCTGAACCAACATCAAACGTGACCGTGTTATCTCCCGTACCTGTGCCTGCTCCTGAAGTCAGAGCCGTGTTGTTGGTGTAATTAGACACACTCAAGTAGCCGCTATAATCACCGCCTCCGATGGCAGCCAGGGTAAAGGAAATGGTATGGTCACTATCACCAAGTCGCAGATTAACATCGCCATTAACTTGACCATTGAACGTAATCGATTGATTTGCTGGCCCGACGTTACCGTAATTCGCGGATGTGATTTCTGAAATAGTTAGATTGCCGTAAACTTGCGTACCGGTCGCGAAATTGAAAGTGTTGCCAGCGTCATTAACTGTGGATACCATGTTCAATGTTAAATCACCACCAATAACGCTTCCCGATGTGGTAGTGAACGTGTCTGTTCCATCGCCGGCGTTGAAGGTCAGGCCAGTATTGTAGGTGTTGCTGCCGACAGTGCCAACACTCAGAGAATCATTACCCAACCCTGTCGTAACGGTAAGAGCGTCTCCGCCGCTGGACAGGTTGCCCGACACGACGCCGTTCAAGGTGATCGTGTCCGCGAGACTTGTCCCGGTAATAACTCCTTTATTGATGGTTCCTGCCGCATTGAGGGTGAAGATTAGGCCCATCGATCCTGTGCCGGGTGTTATGGTTGCTGTTTGGCTGATTGCCGCTGTCCCGGTAGCGGTGGGGCCAATCGTTACTATATTGAAGTCGGTAGAGCTTAGTGATGTCAGTGTCGTGCCCGTGATAGCACTTGCAGATGTGCCTATGTTAAGGGTATCGCTTCCCAGATTACCATTCGTTACAGTAGTTCCACGAACGGTCAATCGTGACGCATCACCGATGCTTAAGATGTCATCACCATAACCCAGGTCGGCATTAATTCCGCCACGGATGACAGGGGTATTGGTGGAACCGCCCACGATACTAACGGTATCATTTCCATTGCCGGATCTGATCGTGAGAATACCAGACATACCGCCTGTGTTATTATCTCTCAAGCTGACAGTAATTATATCACTTGAATTGGTACCGATAATCGTAATTCCACTGGTGATAAAGGTGCCTACAGTGGTGCTCCCTTCGGTGACCGTGTAGGTACCTGATGTAGTGATTGACTCCGTAACCGTCAGCGTGTTCGATTTATTCATCGTCACAGATAAAAGACTACCGGTGTACTGAATGACGGCGGGTGTAGTCCGTTCTTCAAGTTTTTCCAGTTTTGGCGTAATGCGTTTGAGCTGGAGACGGTTTGTAGGCATAATCGAACTCCTTTCATGTCTAAGTTCTCGGGAGATGGTGCTTACAATCGCTCAATCTCCAGCGGTTCCACCGCTTCAAAAAGAAACAATAAAAAGACATCCATTAAGAATTGATAAAAATGTCGCTATATCATTATACATAAACGTAATATTACAATATAAATTATGATTAAAGATATCACATGAAACCTGCAAGGGAGTCGGGCGCGGGTTGAATTTGGTTTTTTTATGCCCGCTATTCCTAGCGCAAGCTGAATAAACCCTAAAGCTGAGGAAGATGAGAATTATCCAGAGCCGGAAGCTTTAGCGATGGCTTCTGGCTCTGAACAGGGATGCGAGAATGCGTAAGATAGGTAATTTGATCGATTTGAGTCGTCGGCTCGGGAATTAAGGCGCACCTTTCTTCGTGGGGCCGGACTTTTTCTTCGGCATGATCGGTTCGACGTAGGTATCAGCCTTGTACAGTTTACGCAGGCGATCCAATTCCGCTTTCAAGGTCTTGACGGTTTCCTGATAACCCGGATCGGCGTACACGCTGCGACGTTCGCCGGGGTCAGTCTGGAGGTCGAACAGCTCCCATTCATTACTGGCATGGTAGTGAATGAGTTTGTGCCGGTCGGTACGAACTCCGTAGTGCTTGGCGACGCTGTGCGGGCCGGGAAACTCGAAATACTGATAGTAAATTGATTTGCGCCAGCCTTCGGGCCTCTTGCCCTCCAGCAACGGCTTGAGGCTGTGACCTTGCATGTCGCCAGGAACCTTCTGGCCGGCCGCGTCGAGGAACGTAGCCGCGAAATCGAGATTCTGCACGAGATCCTTATTCTCGCTGCCGGGTTTCACGACGCCCGGCCAACGTACGATTAACGGCATCCGCAAAGATTCTTCGTACATCCAGCGTTTGTCGTACCAACCGCGGTCGCCGAGGTAGAATCCCTGATCGGACGAGTAGATAACTATGGTGTTTTTGCTTAGCCCTTCGTCGTCGAGATACTTCAGCACCCGTCCGAGGTTGTCATCGACACCGGCCACGCAGCGGAGATAGTCCTTGATGTAACGCTGATATTTCCAGCGTACCAGGTCTTTGCCGGTGAGGTTGGCTTTCTTGAACGCCTCATTTTCGGCCCTGTAGGCTCCCTCGAAGACGGCCAACTGTTCTTTTGTGAGGTTTTTCGCAAAAGTTAGCTTGAGGTCGAACGGCGAAAGGTGCTTTTCGATGGTCATTTCCTGTTTCTTGGCAGGTCCGGCCAAGCCGGAGTGATCGTCGAAAAGCGTCGGCGGTTCGGGAATCTCGACATCGCGATATAGCCCCAACTGTGCCGGTCCCGGCTCCCACGAGCGATGCGGGGCCTTGTGTTGATACATGAGGAAGAACGGTTTTTTGGCATCGCGTTTCTTCATCCAATCCAAGGCCAAGTCGGTCGTAATGTCGGTGCAATAGCCTGTGACCTTGAGCGGCCCCTGGTCCGTTTTGAACTCTGGGTTATAGTAGGTTCCCTGGCCGCCTGCGCCGCTGAGAACCGCCCAGCGGTCGAAGCCGGTCGGATCGCTCTTGAGGTGCCATTTACCGATGAGGGCCGTCTGGTAGCCTGCTGCGCCGAGGAGCTTGCCAATATGGGGTTGTGAGCCGTTGAAGGCGACGTTGTTATCGATCAGGCCGTTGATGTGGCTGTGTTTGCCGGTGAGGATGACGGCCCGGCTCGGGGCGCAAATGGAGTTGGTACAGAAGCAATTGCGAAAGAGCATTCCTTCGCGGGCGAGTCGGTCGATGTTGGGGGTCTGGTTGATCTTGGAACCGTAGGCACTGATGGCGTGGGAGGCGTGGTCGTCGGTGAAGACGAACACGATGTTCGGACGGTCGGCCCCGACGGCCAACGCGAGCAAAAGCATTAACATGATGCGCTCCTGGTTGTCATGATGATGGCTGTTATAGGCGGCGGAGACTAGTCGGGGCCAATTGATTCTGGGATGGCGAGCGGGGTGTGTCAACACCCCGATACAACGGCAATGTCTATGGTGGCGCGGAACCCTTCTCTACTTCATCGTATCGCCATCATCGCTCGATGGCGACGCCAGTCACCGCCGGAGATGACGACGCCATCTATCCAGTCTGTTCAAGAACCATCAACGATCGACTTGCGTCGCTGGCTGCTGCATTCGGGACCATCAGCTTCACAACCAGATTTTGTGACTTGCAAAGATTCTCGTTGACATTGCTGATTTTGATCGCTATTAGTCTCGCCACTTCAGTAAGAATTTCGCGGCCCGTCAGGGGATGTGTAAACATTCTCTAAGCCAGCGCGGTTGACTACCGTTAAGCGGCGGGTTTTTGATTTTAGGGGGTCGCGGTGTTAGCTTATTTTGCGACTCATTTACGGGGGTGTGTGATGGGTACCGGGCTTCGGTGCGTCGCAAGGCCAATCGCCCTGGGGGCCGTATGGATGACGCTGATGGCTGTACTCGGACCCTCAGCTGCCCAAACCCCGCGTGCGCCAGGTCAAGACCGTTTCTTGAAACGGACTTCCGCTTGGGAATTGACGGGTGCGAAGACGCCTGACTCTGATAATGATAAATCCAATCCCCCTCCAACATTACCTGCACCAATGGCCGGAGGCCCGACGATTATGCCGTCTGTGCCGACGACCAATTCTCCCGTGGGATCGATGGCTGGGGCGTTCCCTGGCTTGCCTATCGTACCAAAGCCGCATTTGACGCCGACTGCCCACAAATATATCAAACAACTGCCCGGACCGGAAAACGTCCTGGAAGTGATTGTTGGCCGGGTGCAAAACTTCAATTTCCTGCAAATGCCGACGCGCATGCAGTTGGGAGACGAAACCGTTGCCAACTCGGCCATGCTCAGCGTGACGGAGATGTCCTTACAGGGTTTGAAGGTTGGAACCACCGTTTTGAACATCTGGTTTAATGATCCCGAATCGCGCAAGTCCGTTATGGTGGGCTTCCTGGTACGGGTGCTGCCCGATCCCGACGCTCGTGCTCGTCTGGAACGCGCCTATAAGAATCTGGAAAAAGAGATCAACCGTGCCTTCCCTAATAGCCGGGTTTATCTGCAACTCGTGGGCAACAAGCTGACCGTGTACGGACAGGCTCGCGACGTTGCCGAATCCAACATGATCATGCGGATGGTGCAAGCCAACGTCTTGCCTGAAGCCGCCGACTCTCCCGACTTGGGACGCCCCGACCCGGCTGATCCAGCCAACTACTATCGCACGATACCGGCCTACCATCGGCAGGTTGTCAACATGATCCGGGTGATTGGCGAACAGCAGGTCATGTTGCAAGTGCAGGTCGTCGAGGTCAATCGCGCCGCCGCCCGTGCCATTGGCATCAACTTCGGCCTCTTCCGCAACACCGGGGCATTCGTAGCAGGCGGTACGCTTGGCAACCTGGGGCAAAGTTCCACCGGGTTTACCACCTTCAACCCTGGTCTGGGCGGCCTGGGAGCCAGTCTGACGGGGCTGGGTGGAGCGGCTACTCTTCCCGTTGCCCTCGACTTTGGGCAGATTCAGCTAGCCATCGCCGCCCTGCGTAATCTCAGCTACGCCCGCTATCTGGCCGAGCCGAACTTGGTAGCCATCAACGGCCAGACGGCGAACTTCCAAGCGGGTAGCCTGCTGCCGGTACCGGTCGTGACCGGGGGTGGAGCCTCGTTCGCGGGCAATCTGCAAGGTGTGAACTTTGTACCGCTCGGTGTGCAATTGGCCTTCACTCCAACCATCACCGACCGTGACCGCGTTCGGCTGACGATGAACGCCGAGATCAGCGACCGCGACCTGAACGTCAACGGAACCGTCATCGACGGAGCCGTCATCCCGAGTTTGGTAACACGCAACTTCCAAACCACAGTGGAACTTCGCGAAGGTCAGACACTCGCTGTCGCCGGGTTGATCGAGAGCAAACTCGATAATGACTCCAACCGTCTACCGTTCCTGTGGCACATTCCGGTGCTGAATCGTATCACCGGTTACGACCGCATTGGCCACCGCGAGAAGGAACTAGTGATTCTGGTGACGCCACGGCTGGTTCGTCCGCTGGATAGCAAGGAGGTTCCGCCGCCTCCGGGGGTCGATCTGTTTGAACCGAACGACTTCGAGTTCTATGTTCTGGGACGTATGGAGAGCTGCTGGGGTGCCGACTACCGCAGCCCAGTGCAAACGTCTAAGAGCCGGATGTGGCAAAAATTTCGATTCATGGAACATTCGATGTTGCTAGGCCCGTCCGGCCCCGTGGTGAATGTGCCTGTGGTGAATGGGCCTAAAGTATTAGGCACCTAATAGGCTGGGCTATTTAATGCTTTGATTTAATAGTGCATTTAATGGCGCGGAATATCAACGTATTTTGCCACGGATTTGATCTAACTGATTGAAGGTGCAACTATAATTTTCACGATGCACCTAAAACGAATTAGGCAATTTCGGCTATGTAAGCCGATGATTCGATTAGAACGCGGTTGGAGTTTTAGGCACTTTTTAACAGGCTCACCAGATGAGCCTACCGTTTAGCCCACTCCCTAGCGGAATCTAAGGCTTCTCGGGCCTCGTCGCCCTCTCCAACGATAAGCGCAGTTCCTTCGACAAAGCCTGAAATCGCTCGCTCAAGCTCGGCCCTTGAGAAACAGGCTGTCGAAGGGTCTCGGGAACCGGGGTCGGCGGAGGGCACATAG